>CAYHBX010000010.1:0-20785 GCA_964355005.1 uncultured Candidatus Saccharibacteria bacterium
TTCGAGATTGGTCGTCAGCCAGCCGTCCAGTTCCTTTGCCGAGCCGAACATTGCGTCGATGAGGCCGAGTTCCAAAGCGTCCTTCGCTTTGATAGTTTCGCCGGTTACCAGCATCCAGATGGCCTTTTCGGCATCATTGAGGATTCTCGGCAGGCGCTGGGTGCCGCCCATTCCGGGGATGATACCAAGCCGGATTTCCGGTTGTCCGAAAACGGCATCTTTGGTCGCGACTCGCCAATTGCAAGCCATCACCAGCTCATTGCCGCCGCCGAGGCACATGCCACGGATGAAGGCAACCGTCGGTTTTCCCAAATTGCTCAATTCATTTGCCAAACGATTGGCGGACGAAATAACTTCTTGGATTTTAGCGATATTGCCTTCATTAAGCAGTTTGTAAATCTCCGAAACTTTCGCGCCGGCAGAGAAAGCTCCGGTCAGCGCGCTTTTCAACACGACCACCCGCACATCCGGGTCATTTTTGACATCCTTCAGCGCGGCATCGAGTTGGGCGATCATCTCAAAAGTCAACTCGTTGAAATTCGGATTGTTCAAAACAATAGAACCAATCTGACCGTTTTTCTCCACTTTCACGAGTTGCTTTGTCACGGCAGACATCTCCTTTTCAAAAAACCGAAGTCATTTTACCAAATATTAATATTTTTGTAAATGTAACTGATAGTGACTAGCCTACAAGTATCGCGCGACCGCGCGATACTTGTAGGCTGCCGAAAAATCAATAAATTAACGAAAAACCGGATACGCAAATTGCGTATCCGGTTCGGTTTTAACTGAATAATCCGTTTTCTCGTCCCCAGCCGAGCGGGCCGCCGTGGCCGTCGGGGAAATGAATTCCCAGCGCGCAACCGATCTCAATGTCGTTTTCGTCGGCGACGCCTTCAGTCACGCAGCGTTTCGCTTCCAGCGCCATCTCCAGCATCATCGTCTTCACCGCTTCGTCGGCGTTGCCGTTCGCGCGGTTGGGGAAATTCTGTTTGAGAAGGTCGGCAATTGGCGTTCCTTCCGTTTCGTGGAGGTAGAAGCCGATGCCGTTTTTCTTTCCGAAGCGTTTATTGACTACCATCAGCCGGAGGATCTCCGAGGGCTTCATTCGTTCGCCGTATCCCTTGTAAAGGACTTCAGCAACGGCCGCGCCTACGTCGATACCGACGAAATCCATCAACAGGAAAGGGCCCACGGGCCAGCCGGCATTCATGGCCGCTTCGTCGATCTGCTCCGGAGTCAGCGCGGTAGTTTCCAGAAATTTAGCGGCAGTATTCAGATAGGGGAGCAGTAGGCGGTTTACCAGGAATCCCGGAACGTCGGCAACGCGGATGATCGTTTTTCCTAGCGATTCGGTGAAGTTCTGGAGAGTTTCCAGCGTTTCCTTGCTCGTCTGCGGCGTGCGCACCAGTTCCACCAGCGGCATTTTCATGGGCGGGTTGAAGAAGTGCAGTCCGGCGAACTTGTCCGGCCGTTTGGTGCCGCTAGCCAGTTCGGCGATCGAAAGCGAAGAAGTGTTGGAAGCGAGGATCGCGTGCGGAGCCAGGATGGCATCCAGAGTGGAAAAAATCTCTTTCTTGATTGCCATATTTTCTGTCACCGCTTCGATGACCAGATCGGCATCCTTGAGGTCATCAAAGGAGTCAGTCGCTGTGATCAGTGCTTTCCCCATTTCCACTTCGGCGCGGCTATATTTTCCATTTCCCAGCCGCACGTCAAAATGGGCGTGAACTTTTGCAATGGTCGCGACAGCCAAATCGGAATTCGCCTCTTTGATCACCACCGGCACTTTCCGCTCTCGGGCGATCAGAATGGCAATGTTGTGACCCATGATCCCGCCGCCGACAACGCCGACCTTGTTGATGTCCACTGATCCTCCTTTAAACGAACCGAACTTAAAATAACAGGAAAGGAACAAAAATGCAACATGAAAAATCATAGAAAAAATAAACAAAAAGCCCTTCGCTGGCCTCCGTTCGTCATTCCCGCCCCGTATCGGAGTACGGGGTAAACTCCGGCGGGAATCCGTGGCCTTGTCATTCCCGTGAAAACGGGAATCCAATCAAATAATCTGGATTCCGGCTCAAGGCCGGAATGACAAAGGAGATTGCGATGACAAAAAACACCCCGTTTTGGGGGTGTTTGATTGTTTAAACCATATTCCTGATCAGCATCGCGCCGCCCTGGCCGCCGCCGATGCACATCGTAATGATCGCCAGATCCTTTTGCTGATCCTTCATAATGGCGATCGCTTTCGTCGTGAGGGCGGCTCCCGTTGCTCCGACCGGGTGTCCGAGCGCGATAGCGCCTCCCCAGACATTCAGTTTTTCTTCGGGAATTTCCAGCAGACGCTGACAGGCGATTGCCTGCGCGGCGAACGCTTCGTTGAGTTCAAAGAAATTAACGTCGGAGAGCTTGATGCCTCCCGGGCAGGGTCCCATCACGTAATTGACCGCGTTCACCGGGCCGAGTCCCATCATTGAGGGATCACAGCCGGCATATCCGTAAGCGACGATTTCCGCCTCCGGAAAAATGCCCGCCATCCTCGCGCAGTCTTCGGTCATCACCAGCATCGCGGAGGCGCCATCGGACAACGGACAGCTGTTTGCCGGAGTGACCGTTCCGTCTTTTTTGAAGATCGTCGGCAACGCGGAAAGTATCTGCGTGTTGAGTGTCGGGTTAGGGCATTCGTCAGCCGCGATTACGACCTGGCCTTTTTTGTCCTTGATCGTGATCATCTGGGCTTTGAACTTTCCGGCGCGGGCCGCGGCCATCGCTTTCTTGTGTGAATTTACCGCGAACTCATCTTGCGCCTTGCGGGAGACATCGCGTTTTTCGGCGACATTTTCCGCCGTTTTACCCATCATCTCCCCGGTGATCGGATCGGTCAGGCCTTCGGCGAGCGCGTCCACAAAATTTGACATCGCTACCCGCGGATCATAAGCGATGCCTTGTCCTTTGCGGATTCCACGGATAGTAAATGGAATATTGGACATACTTTCCGTTCCGCCGATTAGCACGCACGTTGCTTCTCCGGCCTTGATCATCTGCGCCGCGGAAGTGATCGCGCGTAAACCCGAGCCGCAATTCATCTGGACGGAAAAAGCCGGCACTCCTTGCGGGACACTGGCCCGCAAAGCGGCGACCCGGGCGACATTTGGAGCATCGGAAGGATGCGCCACCGCCCCGGCAATCACATGGTCGGGAATAGTGAATGAACGTTTCAAGGTTTCCTGAAAACAAATCGTGAGCAAGTCTACCGCCGTCCAATCTTTCAATTTGCCGCTAGGAGCCTTTCCGATCGGAGTTCTGCAGGAACCGGCGATTACGATCTTGGGATACATATTTACTCTCCTTTTTCTTTGTGAAATGAACCGAACTTAAAATATCACAAATGCATTAAATAAGCGAATAACGAATAAAACCAGCGAATTTACGAATTTTTATTCGCAGATTCGTGATAAATTTGTTATTCGTTTCTGCAGATAAAAAAAGCCCCACTTTCGGGGGGCTTACTCTTTTAACTTTATAAACTTTATAACTGTCAATTGCTTACTACCTTCTACTAGCTACTTACTACTATCTCCGCGCGAGAGCAAAATTAGAATACTTCGAGTCTCCCGTGACTTCCTCTATCTTACCGAGCCAATCAGGAATGGAAACTTTGTCGTTCTCTTCGGTAAGCTCGATTTCCAACAGAGTTGTTCCCAGTAGGCGTTGCGGTTCCAGCAAGATATCCAATTCGAAGTACTGATTTTGCCAAAGGAAGCAGACGCGGGTTTTACGGATGATGTCACAGTCGGAGCGGACGTGTCGGAGTCTGTAGGCGTATTCTTCCGCGGAGATTTGCCGTTCGATTTCTATCCTGGAAGCAGGGGAGGCAGTTGGAGTTTTTCGCGTTTCATAGTAAACCGAGCCGCAATCTTCTTGGCTTCGCCGCCGGATACGCATTTCTCCTTTGCCGTCATCTTCCAGATAAACCTGTTCTATCTGGATTTTCTTGAATGGGACGGGGATTTTGCGGAGCAGAACGCCGTCCCGGACCAAGAATTTTCTTTCTGTTTCGATCGCGACCGGGACGCCCAGATATTTGCGGATTTCATTGAGAAGCCGTTTCATCTTCAGATCAAAAAGAGTGGAATTATCTATCACCCGCAGATGCGGATGGCCAAGCCAGGCGTTACGGGTTCGCTGATCGGCAATAACCGCTTCTTCGGCGCTTTCCTGTCGGGCCGGATTATTCGTCTTGGTGTAGAATTCGGGGCGGCCGTCCGCCGCGGTTACCAGATGGAAAACCGCGCCATAGCGTCGGTCGCGGGCATCAACCTCGCTCATTCTCCGCTTGGTAAGAATATATTCGAACATCTCCTGTGAAACATACGCCTTGATATCCATCAAACCGCGATCGCAGATCATCAGCTGGTTTTCGCAGTCTTTAATTTCCATCACTCGCCGGAAATTGTCATTTTCAAGCTGTATCTGCATATCAAACATCAACTCTTCAAATTTCAGAATTTGTTCGGGTGTCAGTTTTGCCGGACTTAACCCGGAGTTGATGATCAGCGTCGCCACTTCGGGCAGGAAAGTCGGCACTATTCCGAAATCGGACAGTTTTTCACCGAGATAGCTCTGCGCGGTGGTCTTTCCCCCGCACGGCCCTCCGGTCAAAACAACAGGCTGCATCGAGCCTCCCGTAATTTGTTAAAGAACGTAATTTATTATACAAGAAAAACATAAATTGGGAATTGTGAACCATTGTATGATCATTAGACCGTTAGGTAGTAGCTAGGTGATGTAAATTCGAAAAATATTGAGGAAATAAAAAAGCCCGGCAGTTAGTCGGGCTTGGCGCATGCTACTGGGGAATTCCATTTCCCTTCAGGCGATTACGTAGCTGGAGTTCAGTTTCAGGATTAAGATGCGCGTCGCGGCAACAACGTTCATAAAAATTTTTCCAAAATTGGCGGATTTGCTGATCCGGGTGGCAATATCCGACAATTTCTGCCGCGTGAAAAAAATGATTGTACCAATGGTGCTGATATTGGTCTATAGAGGCGAAAAAGGCCTCTATTTCAGATTCGCTCGTAATGCCCGATCCATCACCGGCAAAGGTATTTTTTAGTCCAAGTGGCAGGGCGTTGTTGGTCAACACTGCTCGAAAAGCCCTAACTAAGTTTTTTGCCGGGTCATTTTTTGGTGAACCATCGGGGCCTCGCATGGCGCAAAGCAACGTGCCCTGCATTTGCAGGGGAAGCTCCAAAACCCAATCCCTCAAGACGCATTTCCTCATGAGCCCGCTCCTTTTTTAAAAACTAAGTAGTATATTAAATCGAAAGTAGTAATTTGTCCAGTAGATGTTTGTTCGGCGCTTGAAACTACACCCCAAACCCTATACCCTAAACTCAATGAAGCTTTCAATCGGAATCGTCGGATTGCCAAACGTGGGGAAGTCCACGCTTTTTAAGATTTTGACGAAAAACGATGTGAATATCGCCAATTATCCTTTTTGCACCATTGATCCGAATGTTGGAGTGGTTACTGTGCCGGATGAGCGGTTGGATAAATTAGCGGCTATGAGTAAATCCGCGAAAATCATTCCGGCAATTGTGGAATTTTACGACATCGCCGGTTTGGTAAAAGGAGCGAGTACCGGCGAAGGATTGGGGAACCAATTTTTGACGCACATCCGCGAAACTAATGCCGTGCTGATGGTTTTACGGGTTTTTCAAAATGATGAGATCGTGCACGTGGAAAATTCCGTGGACCCGATCCGTGATATGGATATTATTAATACCGAGCTGGCGCTGAAAGATTTGGAATCAGTTGAAAAAGTTTATAAAAAAACGGAAGCGGAAACGAAAACCGGCGGACCGGCTCAAAAGCAGGCGATCGTGGACTTTGAGGCAATAAAGAAAGTTAAAGAAGGATTAGAAAAAGGTGAAAATTTGAATAGTCCGGAGTATGCGGAAGCGCTAGATAACGAAAAGGTTCGCGCCCTGAATTTGCTGACCGGAAAAAAGCAGATTTATCTGCTTAACGGAAAACCGGGGGACGTATCACAAGAATTAAAAAACAAAATAGAAGATCGGAAAGCCGGGTATGTAGTAGCGGATTTGTCCTCGGTGACAGAAGTGCCGGAGCTGGTAAAAAAAGCCTACGAAGTACTTGGCTTGATGAGCTTTTTCACTACCGGCGAAGATGAAACCCGAGCTTGGACCATCCGGCAGGGGAGTAAGGCGCCGCAAGCGGCCGGAGCGATCCATACCGATTTTGAAAAGAAATTCATTCGCGCGGAGGTGATCAGCGCGCAAAAACTTCTAGAAGCGGGCGCTTGGAGCGCCGCAAAACAAAAAGGGTGGCTACGCTTGGAAGGGAAGGATTATGTTTTTCAGGATGGAGACGTGACGGAAATCAGACATGGCTAAATAGGTCTTATAGAACCAATAAGACTCATAAGTTCTATAAAAAAAAACTCTTCCTATTGACAAGTGATTAGTTTTGCGCTATAATTGCAGGTAGCAAACGGTTCGAATATCTCGAACCACCAAACTCATAAGGAGAGACTGATGTGAGACGGAAACCGAAGGTGATCCTGATGGTGCTGGGCGCGGCGGTTGGCGGCCTGATGGTCGCTTCCAATTCCCTGGTTTACGGCTATGAACTGCCGTGGCTGGGAATCGCGTTCGGAGTAGTGATTGGCGGCGGTGCCGGCTACTGGGCCGGCCGGTGCTTCTTTTCAACAGAGGAGAAGCCCCCTCCCCCTCGGGACATCATCGCTGAGTTGCGAGAGGAGGGCAGATGAACCAGCGCGGAGAAGCATGCCCTTGTCCCCCGTAAGACGAAAGTTTTATGGGGGATTATTTTATTTCTAAAGAAAAACCCGCCTCTTAGGCGGGTTGGTCGTTACGTGGCGCTTCTGGTAATTTACGTAAAGAATAAAATCCCATAACTAGATACATCGCGAATGTAAAAAGCTCCAGAATAACCCACTCTGCATAGCGATACTCTGTTGCCGCGGCAAGACCCCAGCATATAAATCCAATTGCTACAGCGGTACGTCTGAAGATTTTTCCATTGCGGGAGAGGGCAAGCTCAATGGCATGATCCTTAAGTATCGCTGGATTATAAGCAGGCACTACTCCTGTAAGCGGTTTGACCATGGCCAGATAAATTCGCCAAAAACAGAACAACAAAGTCGAGCAGGAGAGCATCAAAAAGAAGGCGGAATAATTACCGTTAAGCAATCCTTTGGCGGCCAACATCAGCACAACTAAAGCCAAAGCTTTGGTTGCCATATACAAAAACGCTCTGAATGGCATATTCGGGTCCGCGATCAGCATATTTTAACCTTCAATGAACCGTTTCCTATTCTAATCCCGGTTGTTAAAAGTATCAATGAAGGATAAAATTACTGAATGGAACCAAATATGGAACAGCCAAAAATAGAACAAGATATAGAAAATTTAGCGAAGGCAATTCAGGAAAAAGGACTTTCTGAAAAAGGCAGGGAGGCGCTGAAAAGTGTTTTGCTAGAAAAAACATCCGCCCCCCAGCCGGTAGCCCAAGCGCCGGTCGTTCCGGTAACCCCCAAAAAAGATACCGGCAATCTGCCGAACTATATGGCCGCTGAGCCGGCCGAATTGAAGCAAAAAGTGGAAGTGCTGATCGCTTCCGCTTGGAAACATGGCATTAAAGCGGCTGCCAAAGAGGCATCTGCCGCGGGACCAATGATGCTGGACGCCTTTCACGACGCCCTAACCGATAAGCTTTATTCGGAACTTAAGAAGCGCGGTTTGCTAAAATAAATAGGAGAGCGTTTAGATAGTACCTATGGAACAATTGCTTGCTCTGACGGTTTCTTTTGGTACGCCCTTATTGCTGGCGGTTTTTGGTTATATGATCTTTCTGTTTTTCAAAAACCGGGGGCGGCGACTCGCGGAGCTTTTAAAATTAAAATTACTAAGCATTCGTCTTCCGCAAAAACTGGAGGATCAGGGCAAAAAGGACATCGTCGCCGAAATAAATCTTTCCAGTCAGCTTTATAGTCTGCTGGCCGGATTAAAGTCTCCGTTCGCCCTGGAAACTGCCGTTCATAATGTAGGTGAGGAGATCCATTTTTATCTCGCTGTGCCGGAGGATAAAATGGAATTTGCCGCCCGGCAGATACAAGGGTTCTGGCCGGATGCCCAAGTTCAGCCGTCGGACGATTACACTATTTTTAATTCCCAGGGCGCGGTAAAAGCGGCCTACCTGAAAGGAAAAAATCATTATTCTCTGCCGATCCGGACCTTTACCGAGATCGGTATTGATACTTTTTTACCCATCCTAAGTAACTTTTCAAAATTAGAGATGGCCAGCGAGGGACTGGCGATGCAGATATTAGCCAGACCGGCTCACGAATCGGCAAAAAAATCCGTTTACGAACAGATCTCCAAATTAAAAAAGGGGGCAAAGTTTAGTGAGGTGCTGGGCGGGAGCGGCTGGGATATTAAAGGCGCTCTTTTTCCCAAAGAAAAAACCAAAGAAGAAAAAGCGGAACCGATCGTCGTTGACGAAGAAGCGGTGAAAAGCTTAACCGCGAAAGTTTCCAAACCGCTTTTTAATGTAAATGTCCGCCTGATAGCATCCGCTCCGTCGGCTTATCGCGCCGAAGAACTGCTTTATTCTCTTACGAATTCTTTCAGTCAATTTTCCGCTCCGCAACGCAACGAATTAAAAGTGGTTGAGCCGCGCAATTCCAAAGATCTGATTTTCCGTTTTGTTTTCCGGGATTTTAACGATTCGGAAAATATAATCCTGAATTCCGAAGAACTCGCCAGCTTGTGGCATTTACCGACGTCACTAACCGAAATTCCCAGAATTAAATGGGTGAAAGCGAAAGAGGCCGCTCCACCTCCGTCGGTCCTGCCGGACAGCGGGTCTTTGATAGGGGAGAGTGTTTTCCGGGGGCAGTCCCAGCCGGTTTTTCTGACCGATGAAGATCGTCGCCGTCATGTTTACGTAATCGGTCAGACCGGTACCGGTAAATCCACTTTGATAGTAAATATGGCCAGAAGCGATATTGAGCAGGGGAAAGGAATGGCGGTGATAGATCCGCACGGGGAATTAATAGAGTCTATTTTGGGGTTAATTCCGGAAAGCCGGATGAAGGATGTAATTTTGTTTGACCCGGGAGACCTAGAGAAACCGCTAAGTTTGAATATGCTGGAATACAACCCTGCCAGACCGGAAGAAAAAACTTTCATTGTTAATGAGATGCAGAGCATTTTTAATAAATTATTCAGCTCCGAAACGATGGGGCCGATGTTCGAGCAGTATATGCGCAATGCCCTGCTGTTGCTGATGGACGACCCGAACGAAAAAGCCACCCTACTGGAAGTTCCGCGGGTTTTTACTGATGTGGATTTTCGCAAACGTTTGCTTCAAAAATCCACCAACCCAACCGTAATTGATTTTTGGGAAAAAGAGGCCATAAAAGCCGGCGGGGAAGCATCGTTGGCCAATATCACGCCCTATATCACCTCCAAATTCAATAACTTCATTGCCAACGATTATCTGCGCCCCATCATCAGCCAGCCCAGCTCCACGTTGAATTTCCGGAAAATTATGGATGAGGGGAAAATTTTGCTGGTGAACTTATCCAAAGGAAAGATCGGCGACATTAACGCCGGTTTATTGGGTATGATAGTGGTTGGAAAAATCTTGATGTCCGCTTTATCGCGAGTGGATATTCTGCAGGAAGAGCGAAAAGACTTTTATTTGTACATTGATGAGTTCCAAAATTTCACCACCGATTCTATTTCCACTATTTTGTCGGAGGCGCGCAAATACCGGCTGAATTTAGTGATCGCGCACCAATTCATCGGCCAACTGACCGAAAAGATTCGTAACGCGGTTTTCGGTAATGTCGGTTCGCAAGTCGTTTTCCGGGTTGGGGCGGAGGACGCGGAATTTTTGGTGAAACAATTTGAGCCGGTATTCACCAAAAATGACCTGCTGAATATTGATAACTTTAATGCTTATGTAAAACTTTTGATCCACGGGCAAACCACTAAACCGTTTAATATAAAACTTTTCCCGGCCCCGAAAGCTAATTTGTCTATTATTCAAAAAATTAAGGATTCTTCCCGGCAAACCTACGGCCGCAACCGGCAGGAGGTGGAATTGGAGAGTTTGAAGAGATTACGCGGCTAGTTCATCAAGTTCATAAACCCCGCACCGAGCCGAGCAGTGCATCATCTCCGCCTTCATAAGATCAGCATTGAAAGTTCTCAAATTTAACCTTATGAATGCATGTTCGCGGCCTATCTCCAGATGATGGGAAGGCGTACTGCTCGATCTGGTGACGGGGTAAAGTTATAAAGTTCAATACTGCTTAGTCGTCGTCATTGCGGGGGTTTTTTGTAATTCCGATCCCGTCCTTTGTCATTCCGGCCTTGAGCCGGAATCCAGAGTATTTGACTGGATTCCCGCTGGAGTTTACCCCGTACCGCGATACGGGGCGGGAATGACAGAGGGTCTGTCATTGCGATCCGCCAGTCGGCGGAGAAGCAATCTCACCATAACGTTATTGTAAGATCCCTACCTGCCGGCAGGCAGGGCCACGGCCTCCGGTTTCGCGATGACAATTCATTTTTGCTACTTTGGGGTAAAAAAATCCCACACATGACTTCTGTGTGGGCGGGTAATTGTTGTTAGACTTCTCCGTGAGGACCGTATTCATAACCGGGAGGAGCCGTGAAATGCTCGGCAAAATTCGGGCCTCGAAAATAGTTTTCTTTACACTTCTTGGCTTCGTCCACCATCACCGGATCTCCGGGAGGGAATGGGTGGCAACGATCGAAAGCCTCCCAGGTGGCCTTGGTTTCCTTCCCGGGTGGAAGCGCCAGATTCATCTCATGAGGAACCGGAGCTCCTCGAATGACGCCAAATTTCGTCGAGCGAGCTTTGGCCTGTTGTTCTCTGGTCCGATGCAAATCTCCGCAATACAGCACCGCGACTTCGGCGAACTCCTTGCCGCAGAGATCCTCGGCGAAGATCGGCATCATCTTTTGGTCAAAATTATGCAGTTGTTCAGGTTTCCAACGAGCCAGCTTGATCGGCTCCAAAATCTCATGGGGGCTGAGCGGATTGGAAATTTCAAAATGAATGGAGTCAATCAACTTTTTCCACTCCCGCACGAAATCCCACGGGCGTAGCTGGTCCTTGCCGCTGGCTACCAGTTGATCAGCAAAAAACTTAGAAAAGGTCACGATGTCCTCCGTGCAGTCCCGCAGATGTTTGCCGATGTCTGCCAATTTCCAAAGAAGTTCTGACGTGAATACCGTGAACCTGCTTTTCATACATCCTCCTCCTGTTAGAGAAACGGGTTGTCAAAGTTCGCAAATAATATAGCAAATAATTGAAAGGCTGTCAAATATGCTACGATTGAGGCATCTATGAGATTAGAAAATTTCCCCTTGCCGGAGCAAAAAGAAGACAAGAAAATTGAGAAAAAATTTGACGACCGGATCCTGGAAAAATTGAATCCAGTAATGGCGGAAACCGCCGAAGCATTACGTTTTGAAGGTTTCGCCGTTGATGATTATCTTCAAGCGGAGCCGTCCGCTTTTGGGGCGATTTTTGATAAAAAAGAGATCGACTCGGATCAGAAAAAGACTTGGGCATTGGAAGAAGAATTTCTGAAAGACAAATTTAAAGAATTTTCCGAATCGGGGATCACGCCCGAACTACTGGAAATCGCGGTGCCGATTGGTTTTAACAAGGGATGGGCGGGGGACAGATTCACCGCCATCCGAGCGGCGCGCTTTGATGATATTTTTAACGGCGTGGATGCTTTTTTGATAGATCGGGAAACTGGCTTAGCGGTAGCGGCAATAGACATCACGGCAGATATCAAAAAGAAAATAAATAATCCAAAGATCCAAAAGCGGATAACCAACGGATGCAAAATTAAGTACGGGTTCGGTTTAGACAAGGATGGGGCATACTTGCGATCATATGAAAAACTTCCTCTAATCTTCATTTCTCTTACCAAGAAACAGCTAGAGGAAGGTGTTGAAGATTTTACAAGTTTGGATGGTGAGATAATTCAAACATTGCGGTCTCAAGCTAGTGCCCTAAAGCACCTGCCGCAGATCAAAGGATTGATAGACCGAGACGTTGATAAGGCTTATCGGGATCTTTACGCCAAATTGTAAAGAAGCCAGTGCTATTGACAAGATAGCCAACTCTGTGCTATAATTAAACAGTGCTGTAAGGATTTTTTTTTGAGGTACAACTAAAAAGGAGGTAAGATGCCAAACAACGAGTACGAAGTCAGGTACGAATTTCTGAATCAGAAGGGAGACATCATGTCCGCAGCCGAGTCGGTTAAGGCTCGGGATCTGGCGGAGGCGAAGACCAAAGGAGAAGATTTGGTGCTTGGTCGCCGCATCCTGGATCCGGAGGTCGTTGAGATCACCGGCCCGACGATCCGCCTGTTGCGGATCCACTCCTGGAAGTGAAGATTCTGCTCCCCGCCATCGGGCGGGGAGTTTTTTTATTTAAGACCTGCCTAGCCGGCAGGCAGGTACCCAGCTTTTTGAAGCCAATTCTCGTTTTCCCATTCCCAAAGCTTTTTCGCGCCTAAAATGCTTCAAAGTCTCCGCGCCAAAGAGGAAATTCTTTTAGTTCGGCGATGCCGGTAAGAGGGGACCAGTCATGATCATCATTTTGGCAAAGACCAAATTTAGCGCCGCGGATCTTTTCCCGGCCACCTTTCGGCCGCATAGACGCTCCACAGCGATAACATTTTTTCTGCTGATCTATGCGAAATATCCATCGGTTTTGTAAACCTTGAAATAAAGAATCCTTAGAAAGAGCGGCAATGTAGGCCGCGGTCTGTAAATTGTAATCACGATAGATTGATTGTGAAGTTTTGATGTCCAGCACGCCGAATTGGCCGCCAATCATCGCTAGAGCATCAATCGTGCCGGCATACCGGTGTTCCGTGTCATAAATTCTCTGTTCAATGTTGGCAGTGTCTATTTGGATATTTTTTTGTTCTACCAGTTCCACTGCCGCCTTGATCGCCGGAGCGATACTTTCAGGAATCGCGGGATTCTCTCCTTTAAATATTTTTTCCATCGTATTGTGGATCAAGGTACCTTCTTCGGCGGAAATTTTTGTCTGCGCTACCGCCACGGCATAACTGGGAGCTTCCGCGTAATAATAAAGAAGCGCGGGTTTATTTTTTATCCCGACAATTTTTGTCACGCGCGGATACCAATTGCCATCAATGGTATATCCGCACTGTTCTTTGAAGTCTTCTACGGTTTTAAAATAATCCATACAAAGTTTAGGATTTAGAGCTTAGAATTTAGAGTTTATTAACCCTGGGGTCAGCTCGTTAATGTTTCCGGCGCCCATCATTATGATGATAGGGTTTAGGGAATAGGGTTTAGGGAATAGGGAAGACAAGATGGAAATTAAAGTTTTTTTGAGATCCTTTTCCGGATAAGGGACATATATTGCCCCAATATCTCGGGCCAATTTTTTCGCCAGATTGCCACCCTTAATTCGTAATTCATCATTCATAATTCTAGTCCCCTGAGCTTCCCGGCCCGCTACCTGATAGGTGGGGAGGATAACCACCCGATTAGCCTCTTTAAAGGCTGTTTTAAAGCTATTATAGAGGGCAACGAGCCTCTTAGTCTGGTGGGGCTGAAAGACGCAAATAAGGGCATTTTTAGGCCATTTCTGCCTAAATCCCGCTAGGGTAGCCTTGATCTCGGAGGGATGATGGGCATAATCATCAAATATCAGAGGCGAATTATGAATAATGAATGATGAATTAAGGCTTTTGCTCGCGCCAATTTTACCCATAATTCGTAATTCGTTATTCGTAATTCTCATCTTTCCTCGGTACTCCATCCTTCTCCAGGCGCCTTGATATTTTCCCAGCGCTGACAAAATAATTTTCTCTGGGATACCCAAAAAAGAGGCGACTGCGTAGGCGTTCAGGGCATTTTGGACGTTATGTTCCCCCGGAACTTTCAGTATCCGCCGGATCGTGTCCGCGATCTTTTTATCAGTCGGTCTTTCTACTACCGCATGGCAACGCGTTTTGAATATTTCAAAAGATTTTTTCACGTTGGCAAAAGTTTTATAAAAATCCAGATGCTCCGCATCAATGTTAGTAATCGTCGCCACGAAAGGGGAGTAGTGATGGAAAGATGCCTTCCATTCATCGGCTTCCAATACTAAATAACCACCTTTTCCCTTGCGAAAGTTTTTGTTGCCGAACTCTTTTAATTTCGTGCCTACAATTACCATTGGGTCCAGTCCGGCTTCGATCAAGATCAGCGCCGTCATGGCAGTAGTTGTGCTTTTCCCGTGAGAACCGGCAATGGCGATTGTTTTGTAGGTCTTGGTCAGTTCGCCGACAACTTCGGGATAAGTACGGCAAGCTAAGCCAAGCTCACGGGCGCGCTTTAGTTCGGGATTATTTTCCGGAATCGCTTGATTATATATAACTAGGTTTATTCGCTCATTCGCGCGAATGAGCGAATGACGATGGCCAATAAAAACTTTCACGCCCTCTTTTTTTAGTTCGTCGGTGATGGAAGAAGGGGAGAGGTCCGATCCGCTAACCTGCCATTTTTCCGACAAAAAATACCGCGCCAAAGCGCTCATCCCAATCCCGCCGACACCAATGAGATGAACCCGATTTCTTTGTTTGGCAGACATCATAAATAGATATTGAATAACGAATTAGGAATAATGAATTATGGAAATACCAATAAATGGTAGCAGGAAAAAACCGCTTGAACCAATAAAATATCTGTTCTATGATACTGGCAGTTCGATAAAAAAGGAGCTCGCTATGTTTGAATCAAACCGGAAGTTAGTAGAGTTTAGCCGAAGATTGCTGGACCTGACTCTTAGCGGAAAGCTGGTCTGGGGCGAATCCGGAGTGGGTTTTGCGGCAGTGGTAGCGGTGGGGGATAAAAGGATTAGGATAGAACTCCAACACGTGGAAGGTCCTATCTGGGATCTACCACACAACACCCAGGACAGCCCCCTGGACTCCTGGATGTGCGTACGCGATGATGAGCGAGGTGACCCGATCTTCTTGAGCCGCGGCTATCCCGAGATTTGCAATTTACTGTCCGGAGTAGAAAAACGTGTTCGAAAGGATCAGAAAGATAGAGGAGTGGCTCGAGAGCCAAATACTTGGCGTGAAAACTATGACTGGCTGGACAGCAACGAATTCTCCGACCTTCGGAAAAAGCTGGAAAATCTTTAATCTAGCAATGCCAAATCCGCCCCTTCGGGCGGTTTTTTATTGCATGGGCATTAGGAATGGGTTATATTGTTGTAGGTTCATTTGATAGGAGGGCCGCCCGTGGCCACTTTTGTTTTTAGTATCACCGGCCGGATCCTAATCGTAATTGCCGGTAGTTTAATAATTGGTGGGTGTAAACCGAAACAAACGGATAATGGCAACCAGTTGCCGCCTGTTGTTGAGCCCGAAGAGGGTTCAGAGCACAATCAGCCGATGCCGGATCCGCCGGACGAGGCTCCTCCACTGCCGTCGGTACCCGATCCGATTCCGCCAGCGCCGGACCCCGCGCCTCCCGATGATCCGAAGCCACCTCCCGTTCCGGACCAAGATCCTTCCGAACCGAACTGGGATTCAGCCGCACACACGGAGATCGGAACCGGAGAGTTTGTTTACGATCCGGATAGGAAGATTTGGTTATGCTATTCCCGAGACACGTCCAGTGTGGTTTGGAAGATCATCGGTACGGGAAAATATCCGGTACCGAAGGAATTGGATGCCGCAGCGATCTGCGATTGCTGCGGATATCACGGAATTAAAGTGGTACTAATGACTCCGAAAGAATGGGACGACTCCTCGGCCGGACAGGAAAAGGGGAGGGTCGTGAAGCGAGCGGTAGTAATGCTTACCGCAGATACCAAATTTGACGGTCCCGGTTGCGGCGGAACCTGCAGCTGTGATAAAGAACGGAAAAAATAATTTGCCGCCCACCCGGGCGGGCGTGTCCCATACATAGTCTATGTGTGGGATTTTTTGTCCTTAGTCAGCCGAAGAATTGCCGTCATTAGTGAATCGGGGAGTGCCTAGTTTGAAAGGGTTCTCCTGTCGCACAAGGTAGGTTTTGCGACAGGTAAGCCCACCTAAGGCGGGTAAGCCTATTCAAAACCGGGGTCTCCCCCGGCTCTGAATTTCATTTTACTTTATAAACTTTATAACCTTATAACTTTTTACTACTTGAGCGTCGCCTCAAAATCCTCTATCGCTTTCACGACTTGTGATTCGTCGTCCAAGTCCTCAATGAAAATGACATGGCTCCGGTTGATCTTCATTTCGTCTTTAGGTTTATGAAGCTCTGCCGCGCCCAGCTTGGCTAGACTGATAGATGTTTGGGGCTGTTGGGTAGCTTTTTTGTCTTGGACCGGCTGTAAGACCTGGCTAACCTGCAAATAATAGACGTTCCGAAGGGTTACGTAGTTACCATTCAGATTAGATGCCCGTCCGAAATAGACCTGCCCATTACTCAAAAAGACCGCCTGAAAGGGTTGCTTACCCAGTAGGGAAGGCACTTTTAATTTTTCCAATCCCCCGTTCTGCCACATATAATATCCGAGCAGTAACAGGACCGCGACCACCGCCAAAACCACTACGCTGATAATTGTTTTCCTGTATGAAACCTTTTTTTCCATGTTTTTATAATTTAAATTTCCGACTTATTTATTATATCAAATCAAAGTAAGGATTTCAGTGCCGTTTTCGGTGAGCGCCACCGTGTGTTCAAAGTGAGCCGACAGACTGCCGTCAGCGGTAGCATAACTGTCATCTTTTAACTGAACGATCTCCGGCCGTCCGGCGATAGTCATCGGCTCAATAGCGATAACCAGGCCCGTTTTCAGGACCGGACCGCTCCCCTTTTCGTCTTCATTAAAAACGCTAGGCTCTTCGTGTAGGTCTTTTCCAATCCCATGACCGGTTAGACCTTCCGCGACAGAAAATCCATTCCGTTTAACAATGTTAGCGATCGCGTGGCCAATATCACCAAGATGTTTACCGACGTTTGCCGCCTTAATGCCTTCAAAAAGGGCTTTTTCGGTAACCTTCAACAACTTCTCGGCCTCCGCGCTGATCTTCCCGATCCCAACGGTCCAGGCGGCATCGGCTTTGTATCCTTGATAATCCACGCCAAAATCCAATTTCAAAATATCCCCCTCTTTAAGTTTGTAATCCTTTGGGGTGCCGTGAACAACTACTTCATTAACGGAAGCGCAGACTGAATACGCATAGGCTCTAGCGGCGCCATGTGGTTTATAACCCAAAAAAGCCGGCTTTCCGCCCGCCTTGACCACCAAGTCGTGTGTCAGTTGATTTAGCTTGCGCAAATTTATTCCGGGAACCGCTTCCGCGAGGACTGCCTTGGCAACCTTCGCCAAGATGTTACCGGCCTGCCGGATTTTTTCTATTTCTTCGTTTGATTTTAAAATCATTTGAGACTTAACTAATATAACTAATTTCTCGAATATACAAATAATTCGTATATTCGGGCCATTCGTATATTAGAACAATTTAGATTTCAACTGCTCAAAGACTACATAAGGCAGTGGCGTACCGTCAACTTCGTGAATATCATATCCCTGTCTTTTTAATTCATCCACGATCGGCTTAGTGCGCTCCTCGTATTCTTTAATGCGAGTCTGGAGAACCTCCGGATTGTCTACGGCGCGCGTGCGGAGTTTCGCTCCGCAAAGCGGACATTCAGTGTGGTGATGGGTGGAATCGTTATATAAAATCGCCGTGGCGCACAATGAGCATACCTTGCGGTTAGCGTTACGTTTGATGGCTATCTGCGGATCAATTTTTAAAAATACGAATTGCACGTTCTCTTTGCCGTAAAGTTTTTCCAGAACCGCCACTAGTCCCACATTCTTTTCATCACCAAAGGCCTCAAACATTGTCCGGGGCGATCCGCTGAAAACAATATTAAAACCGGACTCCCCTATTTCCACGGATTTTTTCGCTGTCAGTTTCAAAACGAATTCCGGCGTCACTAATCTTCCGGCATCAAAATTTTCTTTCTCCTTTTTTATTTCCGGATCTTTCAAATTTTCCGGATCATTCAGAAACTGCTCCAGAATTTTACCGGTATCAAAGTGGATATAGTTTTTCGTCCAAGCCAAAAGATTGGCCTGTGTCCCCTTCCCCGACCCCGGCGGTCCATAAATCGCAACTGCTTTTGCCATTTGTTTATTTAATACAAATAATTTTACCATATCAAATAAAAAGTCCCGAACTCTCGTTCGGGACTTGGCAGTCGTCGCTTACGCGACGCCGTTATTTTTCAGGAACTTTTCGCGGATCTGCTGGATCCTCGCTCGGTTGTCCAGCCAAAGAGCGAAGTCGGTGAGGTTTAAAGAGAAATGGTAGTTACCTACCCGTTCCCAAGATCGATTGATGGCGAACCTATGAAGTTCATCATCTACATGGATCATCTCTTTTCCGCACCGTAGGACTCTGTGTTTGGACCGCCACCAGAAACCCTCCAGAAATAGCTCACGCCCCTCGTACTTTATCAGCTCTCTGCGATCCAGGATTGGAGTGGCCGCGGCGGCCTCTAGTTCGCGCATACTCTGTTCGTCCCATCGGCTCGTTACTGTACCCCCGATGATTCCACAGGATATGAGCGCAGCGAATATTTCGCCAAAGATCAGATTTTCCTTGGAGAGAACTCCGAGCGACCAAGAAGCAAACAATCCTGCGGCCACCACGATATAACAAATGCCCACGATCGCGAGGGGCCACAATGAAAACTTGAGCGGAATTTGTTTCTGGTTGTTTTCCGGTGCCGGATCCACGTAATCTGTCTCTTTTTCATTCACGGCTTAACCTCTTTGAGCGATGAAGTTCTGCGCGAATGTTAGCACGCCGCTCGCGGATTGTAAATAAAAAATCCCCTTCATATTCGTCATTATAATTCATTTATTGTGCTGGATTCCGGCTCAAGGCCGGAATGACAAGAAAAAACTGCTTTTGTTCTTGTCATTCTCCCCCGCCCATCGTTTTATTTTTGCCGTTCCCCCTTCTTGTCATTCCCGTGAAAACGGGAATCCAACTCATAATTCATAATACAAATGTTCTGGATTCCGGCTTTAAGCCGGAATGACAAAAAAGTGAATTAGCTGTATCTAACCGAAACAAGTTGCGAGAAAACAAAAGTAGCCGAGCGGCTATTCTATGCCCTCGTACTGGCGCATCGTCAGCTCAGAATCGAGCTGTTTAATAGTCTCAAGCACCACGGAAACCACGATCAGCAAAGCCGTGCCGCCAATAGTCAAAGTTTGAATACCGGTCAAAATTTGGGTCAAGTTCGGCAAAACCGCGATCAAGCCCAAAAACAGAGCGCCAAACAAAGTTAAACGCTTCGTTAAGCCGCTTAAAAATTCCCCGGTCGGCTCTCCGGGACGGATGCCCGGTACGAATCCCCCACTTTGCTGTAAATTCTTCGCTATCTCTTTCGGATCAAAAGTAACGGCAGTATAGAAATAGGTGAAAGCAACAACCAAGCCAAAATAGACCGCGCTATAAATGATTTGGTTATTTAAAAACTGGTTAACCGCGTTCTGCATCTGCACGGATAACTCCGGAGAGAACACGGAGATCATCTGGGAGAAAAATTGCGGGAACAGCATTATTGAGATAGCGAAAATGATCGGGATCACGCCCGCCTGGTTGATCTTCAAAGGCAGATAGCTGGCAACGCCGCCATATACTTTGTTTCCGCGGATGCGCCGGGAATAAGAAACCGGAACTTTTCTTTCGCCCTGGTTCACGTAAACCACTCCGGCAATGATGATTATCGACAGAATAACGAAAGCTATGTAAGTCGGCAGATCGGCCGGATTGAAATTAAAGGCTAAGTTCCGGACGGCCGCCGGAATACCCTGAACGATACCGGCAAAAATCAAAAGTGAGATACCATTACCGATCTTCTGCTCTCCGATCAGCTCTCCAATCCAAGTCAGCAGCAAACTACCGGTGGTGATCACTAAAACGTTTAGTAACATACTAGGAATAGACAGCGGACCTAAGACCTGCTGGCTCATTAATAAATTTAAAAATCCATAAGCCTGCAGACCGGCCAATGGGACAGTGATATAGCGGGAATAACGGTTGAACTTAGCCCGCCCCGCCGCTCCCTCTTCGTAATACATCTGTTTTAATACTGGGAAGATCATCGTCAACAACTGCATAATGATCGTGGCGGTGATGTAAGGGCCAACGCCAAGCATGACGATAGAAAGATTGGATAATCCTCCGCCGGAGAACAAGTTAAAGAACCCAAAGATCTGGTTCGCGTTCAAAAACTCATTGAGACGGACCGGGTCAATGCCAGGAATCGGAATCGCGCCCAAAGCGCGGAAAGCCACCAGACCCAGCAAAACAAAAAAGATCTTTCTGCGCAGATCCGGAATTTTGAAAATTTGTAAAAGTTTTCCCATTTCTTACTTCTTAATTTGTAACTCGATTTTATACTACCGGCTGTTGCTTAGCTTTTCTGATCTGTTTAACTCTCTCCGTAATCTTACCACCCGCCGCTTCAATTTTCGTTCTGGCAGACTTTGAAACAGGCAAACCCTCTACGGTCACGGAAGATTTGATCTCGCCGTCGCCCAATATCTTTACCTTTCTTCCTAATATCTTTTCGCTGATCATTCCGTCTTTAACGAATTTCATCAGATCGGCAACATT
>CAYHBX010000011.1:0-20337 GCA_964355005.1 uncultured Candidatus Saccharibacteria bacterium
TTCTGGATTCCCGCTGGAGTTTACCCCGTACCGCGATACGGGGCGGGAATGACAGTTAATTTTCTATAATGAATACAGCTCCTTTCCTTGGAGATCAATATGAAAGACATCTCCAAAGACATCCTGACGCTCGCCAAGGTGTTTTTGGCGGTCGTCGCCGGATTGATAGTTTTCGCTGCCTTTTTTGGGGTGGGGGCGATAGATACTTGGATATATGGCTTGCTATTGGTCATAAATATAGTCCTAGCTACCCTAATTGCGGTTTTAGTAATGGTGATTTTAATAGTGATCGGCGGCCGGTTTTTCCGTCTGTTCTAGACACAATACTCCCAAAACCTTGATTTCAAGCCTTTTTTGAGGGCTTGACAAATCCAGTAGGTATGCTATAATGCCTTTGTTAGTCGTTGACAGCACATTAAATCAACCCGAGCGTCCTGACTCAAAGAGTCGGCGAATGCTCACAACCGGCCTAAACCCTAACGGGTCGGCCAAGGAGATAAGCATGAATCCCTACAGCCACCTGCTCATGTCGTTCGTGATCGTGGCGGTCGCCGGTCTCGTGATCTTCGGCCAGGCGATCTGGCAGAAGGTGTCGGCGCCTTTCCGGTGGTTCAGCCGCCGGATGAAGGACCTCACCGGGGACTACTCCGGAGAGGACAGCGACCAGTGGGTCGCGCCGCCCCCGAAGTACCCGCTCGGTACCCTGGTGGAATATCAGGGCCACCGTGGCGGGCCGCGGTGGGGGACAGTCGTCGGATCGCGAGAGCACGGCCTTCATGGCCAGGCTCGCGTGAACGTCGGACCGGGAAAGTTCTCGGCCTGGCGGAGCTGGTCGAAGCTGGAGAAGGTCCAGTGACGCCCAGTTCAGTATTCAAACGGCCGGCGCTTGGCGCCGGATCAACAAACCGCCCGGTCCCGCACACCCAAAGTGTGCTGGGACTCGCGCGACACGCCCCCCAACCTTGGGGGGTCTTTTTTATGCCAATTTTCTTCGCGAGTATTCGAGCGATAAGAAAATTGAGCACCCCGTACATTTTGTGGCATAGATATTTTCAGAGGAAGTCAGAGCCGGAGGCGATGCAGTTCGCAGAGAAAATAAGCAAGGGAAATTTTGATACAAATTGTGCGTGGGTTGTCTGCTTCCCCGGCGAGCTAGTAGTTGTCATCATAAACCTCTCCCGGCCGTCATTGCGAGTCCTTTCCTTTGTCATTCCGGCCTTGAGCCGGAATCTAGTGTATAATTTTGGATTCCCGCTGGAGTTTACCCCGTACCGCGATACGGGGCGGGAATGACAGACGAATTACGCGCGAAAACAGCCATGCCAGTTGCAATATTCAGTGAATCTTGTATAATACTCCTAGTTTCTTCAACGAGGAGATGGCGATGACTTGGCCTGAGGCTCTCGTCGCCTGCGTGGCGATCGTTTCATTTTTGACGTTTCTTGTGGCGCTTCTTTATTTTATACACAAGGAGGACTAGATGAATTGCTGGACGTGGGTGCTGGCGGCGCTGATGCTCGGTGGAGCGATTCTCGCGATTTGGATTGCTTGGCGAATCCATAAAATTGACCGAAAAGTAAAAGACGAAAAGGATCGACTGGAAAGAGAAAACAGAGAAAATCGTCGGAAGATTTCCGATCGGTAGAGGAACGGCCCGTTGCAAAACGGGCTTTTTTGTTGTAAAATGGGCAGGTAGTAATATGGTGCCCGTAGCTTAGTGGTAAAGCTCCGCTCTGTGGCAGCGGCAATGTGGGTTCGATTCCCATCGGGCACCCTTCGGGAGCTTCTGATGTATCCCTTGTTTCCGACCGGCAAGGGTGTTATTTTTGGGTCAGCTTAGCGGAGTTAAAGAGGAGGCAAATTGAAAAAGAGACAGGGCGTGAGCGTGATCCTTCGTAAGCCTTCCGGGAAAATTTTGATGCAACTGCGGGATAATAATACGAAATGTTATCCGAATAAGTGGTGTTTCCCGGGAGGTGGCTTGGATGAAGGCGAGACGCATATTGAGGCGGCTGTCAGGGAAGTTTCGGAAGAATGCGAAGTAGTTTTGGACAAAGCAAATCTCAAATATGCCTTCGCGTTTGATCACGACGACACCAAATGCGACCTGTTCTTCGGCGCTGATGTCCGCGAGGATATCACAACGGAGTGTCACGAGGGACAGCGGCAGGAGTGGAAGACGTTGGAAGAGATAGAAAGCTTGCCCGACTTGGTGGATTGGATCCGGCTCGCCCTCCCGCAAGTCCGGACGTTTTTGGAGAAGTGGCCATCGCTCTTATACTGCTCCAAATGCGGCAAAGAGCTTCCGGTTGCTATCCGGAAAATGGCGGAAAAACTCGGCGCCTTTACCGCCACCTGCAAAAATTGTTCTCCCAATGCCCTTTAAATTCCTGTCCCCGCAAGGGGACTTTTTTTATTTAATCTATTCTAATGTTCTTAAGAACATTAGAATAGATTACGCACTTTTTCTTTCGCTGGATCATAGGTTATAATTTACGCGTCGGTATCCAAAAAATATATGAACAATCCCATCAGTTGCGGAGGCGATCAGAGTCTGCATATTGATCGCTGGCGCTATTTGGATCAGCGCGATCAACCGCACAATGCGCATTATTTTGAGTGGAAATATTTTAACTTTATTCAAGGCGATCTCGCCGGTTACGTTGTCTATTACATTGCTGATCCGGAGGCAAAGACTAAATTTGGCGGCGGGCGTCTTTTAGTCAGAGTATTCAAGGGAAACAAGGTAGTCGGTTCAATTAAAAAAATTGGCATTGATCAAATTCGTTTTGATCCTTCGTCGGCCAATGTTTCCATGGATAACGCGACTATTTTTGAAAAGGCCCCCTGTCGTTATGACTTAGCGGGAGCTTTTGACGATGTTTCCTGGAATTTGAATTATTACCAGCAAACGCCATCCATCGAATCATTTTCCGATATCAACCCCGGTCTGCTTCGCTGGGAAAAAACCGGCTGGCTTATAAAAATGCCGAAAGCAAAAGTGGAAGGGGATATCCGGATCGGTAATGAAAAAATTAAAATTAACGGATTGGGATACTCGGATACTAATTGGGGGACGACAATGCCGCTTTTCTCGCGGTATGAATGGGGTCAATTCAATGATGAAAATATCTCTTTTGTTTTTGGAATTTTGTACGGCCTGCGCAACGCGACGGGCGCTTACTGTTATCTGACTATTGATGGAAAAATTATCGCGCTGGAAAACGCGACATCCCATTCAGAGCATGTAGCATGGACACGCGATGCCCAAACCGGTCTCAAGATCCCGGTTGAAAGTGTTGTTACCATGCAGGACCAGCATTGCATGGTGAAATTTTCCACCAAACTTTTAGCTAACGATACTGTGGGGATGAAAATTTCCTCGTTTCTGCCCAAGTCGGCGGTTTCCGAGCAGATCGTAGAATACATCGGCGCGGTTGAAAAAGACGGAGAAAAAATTCACGAATTTCACGGCCGAGGATTCCGAGAGTGGTCAACGAGAACCTGGCGAAACGTGCCGCTTCTATTCTAGCTGGACTTTTTATAAAAATCGGCTATAATGGGTAAACAGAAAAACTTATGATCAATTTCAAACCTTTATCCAATCACATTTTCATTGAACCGCTTTCCCAGGAGAAAGCGACCAAATCCGGCATTGTTTTGCCGGAAAACGCAGAGAAGGAAAAACCGATGCTCGGCAAAGTAATCGCCATCGGCCCCGGAAAAATTAACGAAAAGGGAGATCGAATCGCCATGTCCGTGAAAGTCGGCGACAAAGTTTTATTCAAAAAATACGGACCGGACGAAATTGAAATAGAAGGTAAAAAATATCTGGTCGGAGACGAAGATGATGTTCTTGCGATTTTAGGATAAAATCGCAAGAAACTCTAAATACTAATTTCTAAACCCTAAACTTATATGGCAAAACAAATTTTATTCAACGAAAAAGCGCGGGAGGCGATGAAGAAGGGCATTGATAAGCTCGCCAAAGCTGTAACCGCGACTCTCGGTCCGCGCGGCAAGGCGGTGGTTTTAGAAAAAGGATATGGCGCCCCGCAGGTTACTTTTGATGGCGTTACTGTTGCTAAAGAAATTGAGCTCGAAGATAAATTCGAGAATCTTGGCGCGGAATTGATCAAACAGGCCGCTGATAAAACCAACGATGCTGTCGGTGACGGCACCACGACTTCTATTGTATTAGCCAATTCTTTGATTGAAGAGGGCGAGAAAATGTTGAAATCCAAGGATGTTAATGTGATCCAACTTGCCGAAGATTTGAAAAAAGGCGCGCTTATTTTGGCGAAGAATCTGGAGTCTCAGAAAGAGCCCGTCAACGATCCGGCGAAATTGGCCGAGGTGGCTTCGCTTTCCGCTAAGGACAAAGTTATCGGGGGTTTGATCGCTGAAGTAATTCATAAAGTTGGCCGCGAGGGAGTGGTCACCGTGGAAGATTCCAACACTATCAGCAATTCCTATGAAGTGGTGGAGGGCATGCAGTTTGACCGAGGTTTCATTTCGCAATATATGATAACCAATAGCGAGCGGATGGAGGCTTCACTGGAAGACCCGTATATTTTGGTAACCGATAAGAAAATTTCCGCTATCAATGAAATCCTGCCGGTTTTGGAAAAAGTAGTGCAGAGCGGCAAGAAAGAAATGGTGATTATCGCCGATGACGTGGAGGGCGAAGCTCTGACGACCTTGGTTGTGAACAAACTTCGCGGGGTATTTACCGTTTTGCCTTTGAAGGCGCCGGGTTTTGGCGACCGGAAAAAAGAGATGTTGCAGGATATCGCCACCGTTACGGGCGCGCAATTTATTTCCGAAGAGCTCGGGAAGAAGTTGGACGCGATCGATTTGCATGATCTTGGCGGCGCGCACCGGGTAGTTTCCAACAAAGATACCACTACGATTGTTGGCGGAAAGGGAGACAAAAAAGGGATCGCGGAACGAGTAGCGCAATTAAAGGCCCAGCTTCAAAAAGCCGAATCCGGCTTTGATAAAGAGAAGTTGCAGGAGCGACTGGGTAAGTTGGCCGGCGGAGTCGCCGTCATTAAAGTCGGCGCGCCGACTGAGTCCGCCCAGAAGGAATTAAAACAGCGAGTGGAAGACGCGGTAGCCGCGACCAAAGCCGCGATGGAGGAAGGAATTGTTCCGGGCGGCGGAATGGCTTTGTTTTATGCCGGTATGGAACTACGCAGTCAGCCGAGCGTGGCTAACGATATTTTGATCGCCGCCTCCGAAGCGCCAATCCGCGCCATCATTGAGAACTGCGGCCAATCTCCTGATTTCATTTTGAACCAGCTTCCGAAGAAAGCCGGCTGGCAGGGTTTTGACGCCAATAAGGGCAAGATGGGCGACCTGAAAGCCGCCGGTATCGTGGATCCGTTGAAAGTTACCAAGACCGCTTTAATGAACGCCGTTTCGGTGGCCGCGAACTATTTGACCATCGGCGCCGCCGTTACCGAAATTCCAAAGAAAGAATCTCCATCTGCTCCGCAGATGCCGGGAGGGATGGGGGAGTACTAGGTTAGTAAAAAGTTATAAGGTTATTCCGCCGGAGGCGGATCCTCCTCCGGAGGAAAAGTAAGAGCAAAAATCCCTTTTCAGCAAGCGGATTTTTGTTTGACAGAATAAAAAATTAGGTTTATATTATTGGTAGAATTTTTCAGGAGGATAACGGGATGGCTGTAATCGTGATGGCGCTCACGATCGGAGTTCTAACATGGGCCGGCACACTGAATCCGGCATTGAGTTGCGCGGTGGGATCAGCCAGCCTTTGCATACTTGGTGTTTTAGACGGCATTCATGCTCGCCTCAAGAGGATTGACGAAAAGATGAATAAGGAAGGTTGATGTTTAATTTTAACCGCGCACGGCGCGGTTTTTGGTTGACAAACAAGTTTGATTACGATATATTATCGTCAGTTCCAGCTTAGGAGACGCCGTGACCATCAAAGAGATTGAGGAGAAAAAAACGTTCGCGCGAGCAATAGCGGAGGGATGTTTAGTGCTTGCCTTGATAGTTATATATATTGCGGTTGGTTATTGGGCGAAAAGTTTTCTTATTGGTCTTGCCGTGATGACCGCAGTGGGATGCCTTACCATCACCATTGTTGGAGCTGTCAGATCCGCTCAGCTGGCACTTAAAAAGGATATTTTGGAATTGCGCAAAGAAATGGAACAGCATCGCGGATGACAAGATGCTGCGCAAGCATTCCACCTCGACAATGGGGTGGTTTTTTGATACAATTTCCACCAGAACATTTGAGGAGAGTCTTATGCGTCGCGTTTGGTGCGTAATCTGGTCCGCGATCGCCGGTTCGGCTTTCGGGCGTGGAACGAATAATCTAGACCTCGGCGTTGCTTGTTTTTTGGGATTACTGCTGATCTCTTTTCTGCTGTGCTCGGTCGTGCGGGGATTGGAAATTTTGATCAAATCGAAACGGGAAGAAAATATCGAACCGCCTCACTCGTCAAGATCCACCGGAAAATAGTTTGCCGCCGCCTCGACATCGGGGCGGCTTTTTTACCCGTTGCTTAAATTTTCAAATCGCAGATGCCGAAAATTTTTCAGCAACAGCAACCCCCAGCGGAGCGAAAGGGGTTTCAATAACCTTTAGCCGGAAATATTTACAAAATATCCGGAATAAGTTATTTTATCTACGGCACCCTAAGGAGTTCCATAATGTCTTATCGCGAACCCGAGGAAGACAACAATCCGTTTGCCGATCTCGTTTTTGCTTGTTTCCTTGCAATGACCGTGGCTGTTCTTGTTGGAGTTGGGACTGGCAGTGCCTGCTTGGCCAGCGCAGCGTGGATTGTATCCTTCTTCTTATTTATTGATGTTCTCGGTGACAAATACGCGCGAAAGGATGCCCAAGAAAAGTTTGAAACTCTACGCAAAGAGATTGCCGACCTGAAGAAAGAAAAAATCGCTTACACCGTCAAAGGCAAGAAGATAGATATGGGGGTTTGAAATGAAAGACTCGATCTTCGGCAAGTGTCGGGTTCTCAAGATCTCTCTTCTTGTCCTTTTGTTGATCGCGGTTGTTGGATCAAGCATTGCTGTCGTTGTCATTACCGGCGATCTTGAATTCGTGACGTCCTCTCTGCTGCTTGTCCCCGTTATTATTTTTTATGTTTTCTAACTGCTAACCCCGCTCTGCGGGGATTTTTTTATCTTTCCATAATTCATAATTCTTTATTCATTATTCTACCGCTTATTGTCTAATGCCTAGTTGTCCGCTATCCTAAATCCGGTTCGTTAATAAAAAAGAGGCCTAAATGAAACCCGATGACTACGAACTGACTCTCGCGGAATGGGAATTCATCAAAAGTTTTCTGCACGACAGGGGATTGCCGACCGATCGGGATGTGACTTTCGGCGATGTTTATTTACGGACCCGTTATTCGGAAGTTCGTTCTCGTTCAGAAATCACTGATTTTTCCACCGAGATCGCTCCCGATATTCAACTCGGCTTGCCTCTCATTATGGCAAATATGGTTTGTGTGGCTGACGCGAAATCAATTGGTGCTTTTGAAAGAGAAGGCGGTCTGGGAATTCCTCCGCAGATGTTGGATTTGAAAACGCGCCTGGAAATGCTTGATGAAATTGGGCGTAGGGATTCGGCTTTAATTGATAATCCTCTCACTATTTACCCTGACGCGACCCTTGAAGAAGCTAAAAAATTAATGAGTAAAAGGGGTATTTCCAGTTTGGTGGTGATCAATAGCGAGAACCGCCCGATCGGTATTTTGAGTACTCGGGATTGGAAATATGAAACCGACGGCAGCAAATTTGTCGGCGATTTGATGGGTGGTAAAAGGAAACTTTATGCCGCGAAGAGGGGAGTCAGTTTTTCCGCAGCGGCAAAGATTTTGCGGAAGCACCGCATTGAAAAGCTCCCGTTGTTGGGGAAAAACGGCGTTCTGGCAGGCTTGATCACCGCGCACGGACTCTTCTATAAACATCACTATCCTCGCGCGATGCGTGACGAGAAGGGACGTTTTTTGAAGGTCGGTAGCATCGGAGTCGGTAAATATTTCACCGCGAATCATATGAAAGAAGTGCGGGCGCAAGTTCGTAAAGGGATATGTCTTTTGCTGATCGATACCGCCAGAGCATTTTCGATCAACACCAAAGAAGCAGTCAAAGCGATCAAGGCGGAATTTCCCGAGTTGATTCTGATGGTCGGCAACGTTGACTGTCCCGAAGGAGCGAAGGCTTTGTTTTCGTGGGGCGCGGATATCGTGAAGGTAGGCATTGGCCCCGGAGAGGCTTGCCGTACCCGCGAGGTAGCCGTTGGGATGCCCCAAATTTCCGCCATTGCTAAGTGTGCCGCGGTGGCGCGGATGCAATCTATCGGCGGAAAGAGAAAATATATCGTCGCCGATGGAGGAATGAAAAATCCCGGCGATGTTTGCAAGGCGTTGGTCGCGGGAGCGGACGCGGTTATGTCCGGTTCGCTTTTTATCGGAGCGATTGAGTCAGCCGCAAAAGCTAATGTTAATAAACAGGGGCTACGGGTTAAGGAATATGTCGGCTCGGCCTCGTTTAAGGCGCAAGAAGAGAGACTTAATCATAAGACGCTTGATGAAACGCGCCGCCCTGAAGGAGTTTCGCAGGAAATGCCCGTGCTTGGCACGATGGAAGAAGTGATTGATGACATTAAACTTGGAATGAAATCAGCTTTTAGTTATATCGGCGTGCGTACTGTGCGGGAATTAAAAGAAAAAGGAAAATTTGGTTTGCAAACCCCTGCCGGATTGAAAGAGGGAATCAAAAAATAGACACAAGAAATTGAAAACTGGGCACTAGAAACCAGACATCAAAAACTAATACTATCCCGCTTGCCCAGCACCGAGCCGAGCAGTTCGCTTTTTACAATGCCCCGAGATGATCGGGGCTTTTTGTTAGCAAGTGTCATATTACAAATTTTGATGTTTGGCCTAAGAAAGCGAAATAGCGTTGCACTGCTCGATCTGGTGACGGGGCTTACAAAAGCGAGTTTTTTTATTCCTTATGCATGTGTAGGACATTTCGATGCGTGTTATTATTAGCGAAATGGAAAATCCGGAAAGATTTATCGCAAAAGAGGAGGGCATCGAAAAAAGCAGAAAAAAAGAATTAAGCCCACAGAAACTCTACGAAAGAGGCAAAGAGCCGCTTGATGTTAAATTTGGTTTTTCTACGGGTGATCAACTTGTGGCTAAACAACAAGAAGACGGAGTGGCAGAGGTTGTTATAATAAAAGACGGTGAAAAAGTTTTGGATTTTAAAGATTGGCTGGGAAAGGATTTTAAATTTGTGACGCCAACGTTCTTACTTAATCCAGGAAATAAGGTAAATTATTTTATTCCCGGATGGTTCGCTGATCCAGCAGCAAAAGTTATTAGTGTCGGCTATTGGGAAAATCCAAAAATACTAGTTGGTCTACTTCATGAAATTGGCCATAGTAATCAGAATTTTGAAAATTTATACAGATTAAGGGATCACGAAAAAAGGGAACCAAAAAATAAGGAAATAAAACTTGCGTTGATGCGAGAAGTGAGTTTTCTGGAAAGAAACGCCTGGGCGTTTGCCCTTCAGAAAATAAGAGAATTAAAAAGAGAGAGGGGGATAGATGTTGTTGGTAATTTATTTGAAGATTTAGCGGAACTTAAGCAATTCATTGTCCGGTGTTTACATACCTACACAGAAACAATGTCAGTTGCTCTTGGGTCTAGTCGGTTTTCCTTGCCCGCTGAAGCTATCGGACAGATGGAAGGGGAATTAGTGAAACTTTTTGATAAGGGGTTCGGTGAGAATAAATAACCCCGCTTGCAAAAGTGGGTTTTTTGTTTTCCAACATTCCGACATTCTCAAGAATGTCGGAATGTTCCCTTATTCTTTTTTGTCTTTGCGGAGATCGGCCCAGAGGGAGGGGGCGCCCAGCGCCAAGAACAATGTTGCCGCTACCCAATTCCGGTTTTTAAAAGCTTCCAGCAAAGCAATCCCGAAAAAGATGATAAAAACCGCGAGACTGGTAAATTTTATTTTTGGCATATTTGCGGACGGGGAGGGATTTAAAGTTTCGTCTCCGGCTAGATAGCCCGTCGACTCACCGAACCACATCGCCAGACCCCGACCCCCTGTCGGACACCTTCGGTTTCCGAGTGCCTTCCTGATTGGGGTCTGGCTTGGTTCGAATCTTCCCCAGAAAAACTAATATCGCCACTTTGGGCGATGTCAGTTTTTGCGGACGGGGAGGGATTCGAACCCTCGGTACCTTGCGGCACACACGCTTTCCAAGCGTGCGCACTAGACCACTATGCGACCCGTCCTTGCTTTGCAGGCCGTAGCTTTAGCGAAGGCCTGGACTTGCCCAGGGGCGCGGTATTACTACCGGCCCGAGGAAGCAGAGTCTGTTCATAGAATAGTTAAAAAAAGTGATTTATTCAAGCGTTATCATGACTTTGTTATAATTGAATTAAATTGAGAATTATGAAATTTAAACTGGAAGAGATCTTTAGTCCGTGGGTATTGTTGTGGATCAATATAGCGATTATTTTGGCCGCGGAGTTTCTTGGCGACCGGCAATTTTTTTACGAGACCGGACTAGTGCATGCGTTGGCGATCTTTTTCATTATTTTGGCTTTTTCTCGTGTCCTCCAGCATTACTACACCTATGATCCGGTTTTGGAAAAATTTGTTCATGGTTCTTTGGCGGCGCTGATCATTTTCTCGGCCTCGCATCTGGTGGAATTTTTAAGCTACACGGTATTTAACATTCACGAAGACGCGATCTTCGCCAATGTCATCAACTTCTATATTGTCAGCATTATTTTGATGGTTATCGGAGCGGATTCGTTTCTGAAAACTTTGAAAGAACGTTCTAAATTATTTATCTGGATTTTAGGAGCGGTTATCGGGGTTTTCGGATTGCTTATCTTGGCCAATTTCGCGAATGACGAGCTGGTTTCCCTGAAGCCGCTGACTTTTGGATTTAATTTTTACGTGGTTGCGGTCGCTTTTTTTGGAATTCTCGGACTGGTTTGGTCATTAAAGATCAAGAAAGCCGTTCCCGCTACTGCCGGATTCGTTAATTATCTGGCCGCGACCGTGGTAGTGATCATGTTGGCCGGTATTCAAAACCTTATTTATGAGCCCTTGGAAAAACTTGGCGTGCCGGCTTATCAAAGCGTTTATATCAGCCACTTTGCTTTTTATGCCGCGTTAAGTCTGATGTTTCTGGCATTTGTTAAATTGCATAGTCTGGGCGGAGTTTATGACGACTTGCGCGCCGCCGCCGAAACTCGGAATAGCACGAAGTAGTAGTGGGCGATTATTTTGTTGCAATTTTTCGATAAGTATGATATCCTATGAGCCTAATGAATAAAGAAGGGGGATTTTCGGGATTAGGAATCGCGCCGAATCTTTTGGATGCATTGGCTAAATTGAAGTATCAAAATCCTACGCCCATACAGCAACAAGCGATCCCGGTTGCTATCCAGGGGAAAGATATGGTGGGTATCGCGCAAACCGGCACAGGTAAGACTTTGGCCTTCGGAATCCCGATGCTTCAGCGTTTGCAACAGATCAAAGGCAGGGGATTGATAGTTCTTCCTACCAGAGAGTTGGCATTACAGGTGGATGAGGCGCTTCGTCAAGTCGGCACCGGCTTGGGTTTGAAAACCGTAGTTTTGATCGGCGGTATGCCGATGTATTCCCAACTGAATGCTTTGCGCCGCAATCCAAATATCATTATTGCTACTCCCGGCCGGCTGAATGATCATATTTTCCAAAAAACCGTACGGTTGGATGACGTGAAGATCGTGGTGTTGGATGAAGCCGACCGCATGCTGGACATGGGCTTTGCTCCGCAAATTCAAAAAATTCTCGCCGTAGTGCCAAAAGAACGGCAAACTATGCTTTTTTCTGCCACGATGCCGCCTGAAATTATGAGAATGGCGACCGCGCACATGAAACTGCCGATCCGGATAGAGGTGGCTCCCGCCGGAACGATCGCTGAAAAAGTAACGCAGGAAATTTTTATTATTCCACGGGAATCCAGGGTTCGGCTGATGGAAAAATTACTTCAGCAATATCTTGGACCGACTTTGATCTTTACCCGTACGAAATATGGAGCAAAAAAACTTACCCGTGAAGTAATCGCGATGGGGCATACTGCCGCCGAATTGCATTCTAATCGCTCTATCAGCCAGCGTCGTGCCGCTCTGGACGGATTTAAATCCGGGCAATACCGGGTTCTGATCGCTACCGACATTGCCTCACGGGGTATTGATGTTACCGGCATTGAATTGGTGCTGAATTTTGATCTGCCGATGAATACGGAGGATTACGTGCATCGCATAGGCCGGACCGCGCGCGCCGGAGCCGGCGGTCACGCGATTTCTTTTGTCGGACCGGAGCAAAGACGGGAGTTGCGGGATATTGAAAGATTAGTTAAAAAGCAGATACCTATTTCCAAAGTTCCGGACTTGCCGCCCGCCCGCGTTCCGCAATTTGTGCCGAGAGATGTCAGCAGGTTCGAAAGGCCCGCTACAAGCCGATTCGCTCCGCACGGACGGCCAAGCCGCCCGGGTGGATTTTCCGGCCATTCCCGTTCTTATGGCGGTTCTAGCCGCCCAAGTTCTAGCCCATCGTCTACCCGTCGTCCCGGTTTTGGAGGAGGCCGCCCGGGTTTTGGTCCTTCCAGCCACAGTCGTGGCCCAAGCCACGGCGGCTTTGGCAGTCGACCATCTCGCCCGCATCCGGGAGGTTCTTTTGGTGGCGCCCGCCGCTCTCCTCGACCCCGCTTTCATCGCTAGTCCGCATTTCACAGCCTCACCGCTAAAGAGTTTTGTTCTAGTCTCATTCGCACGAATGAGCGAATGACAAATTAGGGAATTTTCTATCTGGCTTTGTTATAATTAAATCTATGAATCCCACACATAACAAAGAGCGCTGTGGGCATTTCATAGAAAGTCGTAAGTCTTAAATTTATAAACTAATAAAAATCATTTAAAAACAAAGGGCGACAAGAAAACTCTTTGTTATGTGTGGGATGAACAAAACATCAAAGATCGCGTTAGTGAGTTTGCGGGTCGCGTTGGGCTGGCTGATGTTTTATGCCGGCATCACCAAACTTTTAAATCCGGAGTGGTCGGCGGCGGGTTTTCTCGCTGGCGCCAAAACCTTTGCCGGATTTTTCCAATGGTTCGCCAGTCCGGAAATTTTACCTGTTACTAATTTCCTGAACGAATGGGGCCTGACTTTGATTGGAGCTTCTCTGATCTTGGGAATTTTCGTCCGGATTAGTTCGATTTCTGGGATATTGCTGATGATCCTTTATTATTTACCGACTCTGACTTTTCCGTATGTCGGTACCAGTTCGTTTATCGTTGATCAGCATGTGATCTTCTCGTTGGTTTTTGTGTTGTTAGCTAGTATGCGGGCCGGCCGATATTACGGCCTGGAAAATTGGTGTTCTAATTTGCCGATTTGCTCCAAATTTCCCAAAATAAGGTCGTGGATTGGTTAAAAATATAAAAATAATATTTTATGATGTACAATATGGTGCAAATGATGCAGGGTCTCGGTTACGGAATGGGCAGTTTGAATTTCACATTCTGGCTCACCACTGTCTTAGTTTGGGCAGTTTTAGTTTTGTTGGCTGTTTATCTTTGGAAGCAAATTAATAAATAACTTATGAAAAAATATTTAATGGTAATTGGAGTTGCCGGAGCAATTATTTTGCCGGCTTTGGCGGGCGCGACCGCTCCGGCGGAACTCCGGGACAGCACTTCCGACTCGGAGATAGTAAATATTCAGCCGGCCGGTACGAACGCTGATTATCAGAAATGGGCGCAAACCGACGAGCCGAAGATCGTCCAAGCGCGGACCGGGGATGTTGATGAAGACGGCTCGGCCAGCCGAGTGCTTCCGACGGTCAACAAAAAGACCGATGTCACTATTTCTAATGAAGGGCGGGATAGATTGCGGGTTACCGTTCGTGGTTGGGATGCCGAGAAAAAAGAAGCGGTAGACAATTTGGAGAAGAACGCGAAATCAGTCACCGACGCGGACGAAAATATCGTTTCGGCGGAAATTTCTCCCGAAGAAGTTAAAGTTTCATATAAACGCCCGGCGAAGCTTTTCGGATTTATTCCGGTCGCTTATTATCACGCATTCACCGTAGACGGAAAAGGGAACGTGAGTCATGGTACTCCGTGGTGGTTAGCATTCGCAACGGACGACGCAAGCACTTTTGGCGCGGATGTCGCGGAAGTTTTCCAGCATAATCAGAGCGACCTCCGATTCATAAAAATGCAGACCGTGATGGAGCAGCAACTGCAAAGATTTAGCGCGTTGAGTAATGTGATGAAGGCTCGGCATGAAGCGGCGATGAACTCCATTCGGAATATGAAATGAACCTCCCCGAGTTATGCACAATAAAAATTTCCCTTTTTCGGGGAATTTTTATATAATTAGTGGTGTATGGATGAAATGGGGCAGGAAAAGAAAAAACCAACATTGCTGGTAGCTGTTATTATTTTGGCGGTTGTTGTTGCCGCGGTCGTCGGATATTTTGTCTGGAGAAATTTTTCTAAAACTCCGGAAGAAAGAGCGGCTGAATCTTTAGACAAAGCGGCGCAAGGCAGTGTTTTACCGGAAGTTGGCTCGATCAGCAATCCGGCCGCAGCTTTGCCAACGACTAATCCTATTGAGCAGGTAAATCCGTTCGGCAAAACTTATAGCAATCCGTTTAAATAAATAATATGAGTAAGCAAACATTAATGTCAGTGGTTTCGGCGGCGTTAGTGGTTGTGGCGCTGGCGATATCCTACGCGTTGATCGCTCAAGCGCAAAGCAATTTGAATTCTTCGGTTTCCGTAAAAAAACAGACCGATGGCAATGGTTTCGCTTTCACTATCGCCGACCCGGAGGGTATAGAGGCTTTTAGTTTTCAGCCGGCAAAAAGCTCCGCTTACGGGGGCGGATTGAATTGTCCGACCAAATTTTCCAACAACAACGTTCAATTTATTGATCCGGAGGACTTTGATCCGGCGATGAAAGTTTCAATCACTGATTGCAAGAAAAATGTTGCTGAATTTGAAATCGGACCACTTAAAAATGGAGCAGGGAAGGGAGTCCTGACTAATAAGCCCCAGGAAGAAACAACTCCGATACCAATCCCTACTGTCGCGCCAAAAAGTTCAGAGAAAACAACAGCTCCCGTCACCGAATCCACGGGGTCTTCCAAAGAAAACATACAATATCCGGTTAAGGAGTTGGGTAATTGCACCGATGAAAAATCCTGCCGCTCCTATTGTGACAAGCCGGATAATTATTCCGAGTGTTTTGCTTTCGCGAAAAAAAATGGACTGTTGGAAGATGACTTGGCGGACAAATCCGAAGTTGAACTGGAAGAGTTCGCCCAAGCGTTGAAAAAAGGCGGTCCCGGGGGATGCCAAACCCAATCCTCTTGCGAAACATATTGCAACGAAGCCAGTCGTCTCAATGAATGTTTAGTTTTCGCGGAAAAGCACAATTTGATGAAGGGAAGTGAATTGGAAGAGGCGAAAAAGGTTCAAGCGGTGCTGGCCGGTGGCGGAAGTTTGCCGGGCGGCTGTAAAAACAAAAAGGAATGCGATGCTTATTGCGGCGGGCCGGACCATGCCGATGAGTGTTTGGCTTTTGCCGAAAAAGCCGGTTTTATGCCTCCGGAAGAAATTAAGCAGGCGCGTAAGGCAATGGAATTAATGGCTAGAGGAGAAACACCGGGTAATTGCAGGAGTAAGGAGCAGTGCGAAGCTTATTGCGAAGGTGGTGAACACTTTGAAGAGTGTATTGCTTTCGCCGAAAAAGCCGGTTTTATTCCGCCCGACGAACTGGCGATGATAAAAAAGACGGGCGGTAAGGGACCGGGTGGATGTAAAGGAAAAGCGCAATGCGACGCCTTTTGCCAGGATGGAAATAATTTTGAACAATGCGTGGCTTTCGCTGAAGAGCATGGATTTATGAAAAAAGAAGAAGCGGAAATGGCCAGAAAAACGGGCGGTAAGGGACCGGGTGATTGTAAGGGCCGGGAAGAGTGCGAAGCTTTTTGCCAAAATCCCAACAACCAGGAAACTTGTTTTAATTTTGCCAAGGACAAAGGGCTTCTTTCTGAAGATGATTTGAAGCGGATGGAGGAGGGGCGGCAAAGTTTCAGCAAAGCCCTTGGGGAGGCTCCACCGGAGGTTCGGGAGTGTCTGGACGCGCTGGGCATCAGAGAAGGCATGCCTCCAACCCGGGACGTAAGTAAACAAATGGATGAGTGCTTCCGTTCCGCTTTTCAGGGGCAGGGTGGTCCCGGCGGAGGTTCGCCCGGGGGTCCCGGAGGCGGTTTCTCTGGACCCGGTGGTTGCACCAACCCGGAAGAATGCCAAGCGTTTTGTGAAGAAAACCCGGAAGAATGCCAAGGTTCTGGTCCTCCGGGCGGAGGCCCAGGTGGCAACGCTGGTGGATTTACTGAGTGCGGTATTATCCCGGGAGCAGTCGCCAAACCTGTTTGTGGAATCAACGGAAAAGGCGCTCCGCCAGGAAAAGAAATAAGTTATTTTAATAGATGTCATGCGGAACAAAGCCGTGTGCAAATTCTCCATGAGGGCGCATGTAATGAAGAGGAATGTCCTGGTATTGCAGATCCGGTTTGTGGAAATGACGGCAGTAATTGGACAAGTCCTTGCGCTGCCAAAAAAGATGGAGGAGGAGTAAAACATAAAGGCATTTGTACCGAAGAAGATTTTGGCGGCTCCGAGGGTTCCGGCGAGCATAGTCAGGAGCGATCCGCGCAAGCGCACAGCGAAGATGTTTCCCGCCAAATGAGCACTCCTTCATTGCCGCCAACGGGAAGCGGCGGGCCGCCGCTGGCGCCGGATCAGCAATATCAACAACAATTTCAGCAAGAAATACAGCAACAATATCAACAGCAGTATCCGCAACCCCCGCAAGAATATCAGCAGCCTCCGGAAGGACAAACTCCGCCTCCTCCGCCTCCAACCAGCTATCAACTCCGTGGCTCTTTAATGGCGCAAATGCTTGGCTTGCTGGTCAATCTTCTGGGTATCCGCTAAACTTCATTTAATGTCTCAAGTAACGGTTTTAATTTTCCAACTGCTGGTTTTGCTTTTTTCCGTGATGATCCACGAGGTTTCCCACGGATTGGCGGCGTTTAAATTAGGAGATAATACCGCCAAAGATCAGGGCAGGCTGACTTTGAATCCAATGAAGCATCTGGATCCTTTCGGCTCTATAGTTCTGCCGATAATGCTTTTTGTGATCTCGGGCGGATCATTTGTACTCGGCTGGGCAAAACCCGTTCCTTATAATCCATTCAATTTAAAAAATCCGAAATTGGGATCGGGTATCATTGGCGCGGTTGGTCCGTTGAGTAATTTAATAGTGGCGATAGTTTTTGGGATTATTTTGCGGTTAATTTTTCCGCTAATCTCCATTCCGGTTTTCAGCAGTCTAATTATTCTTCTCAATTTTGTTGTGTATATAAATGTATTGCTGGCGATTTTTAATTTGGTACCCCTGCCGCCGTTGGATGGCTCCGGCATCCTTTTCGCGCTTTTGCCTAACAAATTTCACAAAGTTCAGGAATTTCTGATGCAATACGGTTTTTGGTTGCTGATCATTTTCATCTTTTTTGGATTTCAATTCATTCTTCCGGTTATTGGCAGTGTCTATCATCTGCTGACCGGTCCGGCGGGATTGTTTTAAGGGCTTTCTATAAATTTTGAAGTTGTAAACGAACAAAATTTATTTAGAAAACCTTAACCCCGTACCTGTTGCCCGGTAATTCATGCCCGAAGAAAGGCAGAGCCGAAGGCGGTGCAGTTCGTAAATTAATGCTCTAAGAAAAATTTCACCGCAAACGGTGCGGGGTAGGCACATCTGGTAATGTGTTGACACATTACCCACGTAGCTTGTATTTTTATTAGATATGTGCTAACTTATTGCCAGTCAATTTGACATTTCAAAACCCAAGTTAGGGAGGTTGCCGTGAGCGAAGACGAGAAGCCGGAAAACATGAGCGACGAAAACGATCCGAAGATCAGCAAGAGTCAGGAAATCCCGCCCGACAAAGATTTTGATCTGGCGGCCGAGAATGGCCAGCTGAAGGAAAAGCTGAAACAGGCGGAATCCGGGCTGAAGAACGGCGAGAAGATTGCCGAAGAGCGGGTGAAAAGCGAGCAAAAGAAAGCCGAAGAAAACCAGCGGGAAGTTGATCGATTGTCTCGTATCGATACCATAATGACCCCGATTCTTTTAGTCCTTGTACTCGGTTGTGGATATTGCTTTTTGTCGAATATCTACAAGTCAGATAAAGAAGTCCAAAATCTCAAAGATCAGCTGGGAAATCAAACGGCACTTGCAGAGTACTGGAAGGAGGGGGCAGAATATCTCTCGAAGAAAAGATTGGAAGCTGAGGAGAAAATCGAGCCGGAAAACTCTACAACTCACCTTCGCAAACAAATCGAGAAGCTCGTAAAAGAAAAGGCGGAGCTGGAAACAGAAAAGGTGACGCTCGAGGTGAGCGCGGAGAAGGCGAAAGCGGAAGCGGCTGATTTGCGGGAAAAGCTTGCCGCGGAGAAGGCCGAGCTTCAGAAAAAGCTTGATGAGCCTTCCGCGACGACTGCCTCCGGAAAAGAATGGCTTGCCTTAGACAAAGCCGAAAAGCTCACCAAACAAAAGAAAATGGCCGAGGAGCTCGTGCGGAGCTGGTGTGGCGTTCCGGTGGTTCAATCGACTCGAACGACAACCGAACCCACAGCACCGGCAGACGAAAAGAATAATGCTTCCCGGTGGGCTCCGTTTGTCTTTATTATTGTTGTGGTTCTGTTTTTAATGAGTTTGGCTTTTTGGTAAACCGATTTTTGCAGCGAATTTTAAGAGGGCCGAAAGGTCCTCTTTTTTGTTATTTGTCATTGCGATGACGGATCCCGGTGCTGCGCCCTTGCATTTTTATTAAATATGTACTAAATTATACCAGTTGAATTGACAACCGGGATCTAATGAGGAGGTGAGTCGTGAACGATACACTCATCAACGATGATTGGATCTTAGAGGACCTACAGATTTGGGCCGACAAAGATTTGGAGAAAAAGATGGCAGAAGAACGTATTGCCAGAACAAAAGGGAAGACGGTAGATATGAGGCTCTTCCCCTTCGTCGTACTGATGTTAGTTTCTGCTATATTGCTGTTTGGTCTGATATCATGGGCTGCTGTCGTTGGATCAATCGGGTATCAAAAAGAACAGGAAAGAAAGATTCAAGCATTACAAATAAAGATAGAGGAGACGAAAAAAACAGAAACCAAATAATTCAGCCCCCAAGAGGGGGTTTTTGTTCTCAATTACCTTATAACTTTATAAACTTTACAACTTTAGGAGCGTTTGCTATACTTCTTCCTATTGAATTCAGATGCCAACAATTCGTCAATTAGTTAAACACGGCAGGAAGAAGACGACTTACAAATCCAAAGCTCCGGCAATGGGTAAGTATTTTAATTATTTGAAAAATAAACCGTTGAACGTGTCTGCTCCGTTCAAGCGGGGAGTATGCGTTAAGGTTTTCACTACCACCCCAAAGAAACCGAACTCTGCTTTGCGTAAAGTTGCTCGCGTGCGTCTGACTAACGGCATGGAAGTTACCGCCTATATTCCGGGAGAAGGACATAACCTGCAGGAGCACTCTATCGTGGTTGTTCGCGGAGGCCGTGTCAAAGATCTTCCGGGCGTGAAATATCACATCGTCCGCGGCGTTTTGGATACTGCCGGAGTGGACGCCCGCCATCAACAGCGGTCCAAGTACGGGGCGAAGAGGAAGAAGGCGGAGTAGGCCTTGAATTATGAATAAAGAATAATGAATTAAGGAAATACAAAAATACGATGCGTAGAAAAGTAAATTATAAAAGAAAAAAAGTTCCGGATCTGAAATATAACAGCGTGGTGCTGGGCCGGTTTATTAACTATCTGATGCAGGACGGCAAGAAATCTACCGCCGAACGGATAGTCTATAAAATGATGGACATTATTGAGAAGCAGACCAAGGAACAGCCATTGCCGGTTTTTGAAAAAGCTTTAGAAAACGCCTCTCCTGCCGTGGAAGTAGCTTCCAAGCGTGTCGGTGGCGCTAACTATCAGGTTCCCCGCGAAGTCCGTGCTGACCGGAAATTTGTTTTGGCCGCCCGCTGGCTGATTGACGCCGCTCGTGGGAAAAAGGGTAAACCGATGGCTTCTAAATTGGCTGAAGAAGTTTTGGCCGCCATTAAAAATGAAGGTTCGGCGATCAAAAAGAAAC
>CAYHBX010000012.1:0-19480 GCA_964355005.1 uncultured Candidatus Saccharibacteria bacterium
CCACCGTTATCAACACTCTTTCCATACACGACGCTCTTCCGATCTCAAGGGCGGATCCAGATCACCTATTCCCGCCAGCTCCGCCCGCAATTTGTACATCCGCTTTTCCAATTCCGCTAAACCGTCACCACCGGCCAATTCTTTAGCAGGAAAATCACTCAATTTCCGGCTGGCCTGCGCCGCCAGATTGTGAAGCTCCTGCCGGCGGATATTAACGCGCTCTTTATCAAACAGAAGTTTATTTTTCTCGTTCTCCAGCTTTTGGATCTCATCCTTTTTCATTTCTACCAACTCAAACGCTTTTTTGAAAACTGCGTTAAACCCGCGCAAATCCTCATTTAGTTTGTCTTCTATCCCCGACAGCTCGGCGACTTCTTTATCAATTTTTCCTAGGTCCGAAACCAGCCTCTCTTTGTCCTGTTCCAAATTTTTTATCTTTCCGGAGCGATTGTCGGATCCTACCGACAAAGCTCTTTCTATTTTGTCTCCCAATTCCCGCAACCGGCTTCGCAGGGTATCCAAATTAGACTCACCGATAGCTTTTTTTAAAATAAGCTGCGCTTCTTCTAATAATTTTACCGCTTCCGCCTCTTTCATTTCCGATTTTGGCTGATTAACCAAAAACTCTATCTGCGCCTCCAAACGGCCAACCTCCTTTTGCAATAAAGATTTTTTATTCAAAAATTCTGTCTGCTTCTTTTTAAAATCTTGGAAATTCTGATCCCCTTTCGGCCCCGATTTCTCCACTTTCGCTAATTCAGTTTTAAGATCTTTAAGTTCATTATTATTAATTCGTAATTCATTATTCAGGCCTTCGGCCTTCGGCTCCAAGTCTTTCAGATCTTTTTCTATATCAAACAAACGGCCACCGAAATAAACGGCTTCCAGATCGCGGAGTTCTTTTTCCACATCCGCCTGCTTTTCCCATTTGGATGCCTGTCGCCGCAGTAAACGCAAATGCGGGGTCAGCTCATCAACCATCGCTTTCACTTTTTCCAAATTAAATTTAGTAGAGATCAGCTTCCTCTCCGCTTCATGTTTTTTCAGTTGATATTGGCGTAATCCCAGAACTTCTTCGATCATCGTGCGCCTCTCTTTCGGCGTGGCGCGCACGAAAATATCGCTATTGCCCTGGTTCACGATAGTAAGACCGCGAGTACCCAGACGGGACTTAGCGAAAAAATCCACGATATCCCGCAGACGCACCGCCGCTTCGTTCAAAAAATATTCCGACTCGCCGTCACGGCTCACTTTTCTGGTCACTGAAACTTCGGCGTAATCTATCGGAAAAAAATGATCGTTATTATCAAAAATCATCGTCGCCTGCGCCATGCCCATCCGGGGCTTCTGCGGCGTGCCGGCAAAGATCAGGTCTTCCGCTCTGGCGCCGCGGATATTCTTGGCATCCCGTTCCCCCAACAGCCATCGAATCGCGTCAATCACATTGGACTTACCGGAACCATTCGGCCCGACGATCGCGGTAATGCCGGCCGGAAAATCCAAAACCGTCTTTTGGGCAAAAGACTTAAAACCGACTAATTCTAAACGCTTTAACTGCATGCCTTAATTCTATAAATTTATCAGCTTCAGCGCAATAAATTTATCTAGAATTAAGACACCCCGCACCTAGTTAGAGGTGAGCGCCCTCACCTCGAGTAGGTGCAGGGTTCTCAATTTTCTGGACGCTCGAATACTCGCGAAGAAAATTGGAATAAAAAAACCCCCCGCCAAAGGCGGGGTTAGGTCGGATTACTGCAACCAGCGATGATCTCATCCACATCCGAATCCATCAGAGTTTCTCTCTCTAGCAAGGCGGAAGTGATTGCGTCCAGTTTGTTCTCGTTGGCCCGGAGCAAATCAACCGCCCGAATATACTCACCCTCGATCAGCTCCCTGACCGCGAGATCGATCAGGTTCTTTGTCTCCTCGGAACAATTCAAGCTGTCGGAGGCGATGCCAAGGAACTGACTGCTTTGCCCGTGAGACACCTGACCGACATCTCTGCTGAATCCGTAATCGCAAACCATCGATTTCGCCAAACGGGTCGCTTCCACGATATCGCCTCGGGCGCCCACGGAAACTTCGCCATACTTAACGAATTCCGCCGCTCGGCCTCCCATCAAAACAGCCAGCCGGTCTTTAAAATACCGCTCTGTTTTCAAAACATCGTCTTCGTCGGCTTTATGCCAAGTAGAACCACCCGACATTCCCATCGCTAGAATAGTCACTTTGCGCAACGGGTCAGCTTTGGGGCAGAGCTTTGTCATTACGGTATGGCCGGCTTCATGGTAAGCCACTTTCTCCAGGTCCTTTTTACTCAAGGCGGTATTCCTTTTCTTTCCGCCGCCGACTACCTTATCTATTCCCTCATCCACTTCCGCTTTGGAAATGGATTCCTTTTTCGCGCGTAGAGCCAGCATAGCGGCTTCATTTACGACCGCTTCCAAATCAGCCCCGGAAAAACCGGGAGTACTTTGGGCGACTTCCTTCGGATCAACCGAAGAGTCCATCGGTTTTTTCCTGGCGTGGATCTTGAAAATCTCTTCACGCGCGGCTCGGTCCGGCAAGAGTACCATTACCTTCCTGTCAAAACGACCGGGGCGAATCACTGCCGGATCCAAGACTTCCGGCTGATTAGTAGCCGCCATTACGATCACCTGCTTGTCGGATTTGAAACCGTCCATTTCCGCCAGCAATTGATTCAGAGTTTGATCGTGTCCCCCGCTGCTAAATCCGCCGAGCGTCCGGCGACGTCCAACCGCGTCAAATTCATCAATGAAAATGATGCAGGGAGAACGTTTTTTCGCTTCGGCAAAAGCATCGCGGATCCGGCTCGCGCCGATACCAACCAACGCTTCATCAAACTCCGAACCGCTCAAAGGGATAAGCGGAATGCGCGCTTCGCCAGCGGTAGCTTTCGCCAGCAGGGTTTTTCCGGTTCCCGGAGGGCCAACCAGCAAAATGCCCCGCGGTGTCCGCACACCGAAACGTTCAAATTTCCGGGGATCGCTCAAGCAGTCCACGACTTCCCGCAGTTCAACGATCGCTTCATCACAACCCGCGACATCTTTGTATCTTTCTTCCGGCCGCAAAATTGTTACTTTAACACTGCCGAAAGTTTTGATCTCTTCGTTGATACCCCGTCCTTTGAAAACCTTACTCAACAACCAAAGCGTAATAATGATCAGGCCGCCGATGATCAACCACCACACGAGAAAATTAAACAAGACGCTGCCCCAGGATTCTTTGATCGGCTTGGCCGTCACTTTTACACCCTTCCCGACCGCCTTTGATTCCAGCAAGTCGCGATTGGCTACCTGACTCTGAAAACTTTCTTTGTTCTTCAATTTTCCGGCAACTACTCCGCTGGTGGCATCGATATTTAACTCTTCAACTTCACCGGCATCCAGCGCCCGGTACAGCTCATCCACAGTTAATTCTTTGGGTTTGGGAGACTCACTCAGACGATACCAAAAACCGAAAGCCAAAAGCAGTAAAATAATACTCAAAACAAGCCTCGGCCGACTCATCAACCATCTCATCTGACCTCCTCTTTCGCTTTTCAAAGAACGAAAACTAGCCCAATTAAAGCAATTTTTACTTCATTGCACAACTGTTTAGAATTTAAGACTTGTCGCTCTCCAGAGCGATTCGCGCCGCGTCCGCCTCCGCTTCCTGCTTGGAGCTTCCCTTGCCTTCGGCGATCATTTCTTCTCCGACATAAACACCGACAGTAAAAACTTTGGAGTGGTCCGGGCCGGTTTCGGATAGAACTTTATAAATAGGCGTGATCCTTTTCTGCTCCTGGATTTTTTCCTGCAAAGCGCTTTTCGGATCTTTGTATAACCCGCCCTTCAGTACTTCCGCTAGATGCTCAAGCACAACGGTGTTCACGAATTTCCGGGCATCCTCATACCCGCCGTCTAAATAAAGCGCGCCGATCAGCGCCTCCATGGCGTTAGCCAAAATTACTTCCCGCGCCTTACCCATATCCTTCGCCTCTCCCCTAGAGAGCAAAACCTGTTTATCCAAACCGATCTCTATGGCGATACGCGCCAACATCACATAATTCACCAGTGCCGCGCGGTAACTAGTCATTGCTCCCTCCTGCCGTTCCGGGAATCGTTTATACAGCTCCTCGGTAGTCGCCAATTCCAGCACCGCGTCTCCCAAAAATTCCAGCCGCTCATTGTCGGGAATTCCCCACTTAGGATTTTCATTAAGATAAGAACGGTGAGTCAGCGCCTCTTTCAAAAGCGCCTTGTTCTTAAATGAATATTCAATTTTCTTTTCTAATTTAGATAACTCCACGAGAAGGTAAATCAAGAATAAAGAATTATGAATTACGAATAATGCCAACTCGCAATTCTCTATCCTCGTCTTTTTACTTAATTCTTAATTCGTTATTCATTATTCGACTTTTCCGGTCTTTCCTTTATTTGTCCGCTCGCCAACATCTCTTTGTAAATAGTACCCAGCACGCCGTTGATGAACTTTCCCGAATTCGGACCGCCGTAATTTTTAGAGATCTCTATCGCTTCATTAATAGCTACTTTCGGCGGCACCTCTTCCGGGTTCGCGTAAAGTAGCTCGTAAAGCCCTATACGCAAAGCGTTGCGATCAATGATGGCGATCTGCGCGATCGGCCAGTCCGGAGCGGCTTTCTCAATTATCTTATCAATGTCTTCTTTGTGATCTATCACTCCTTTGACCAGCTTCCAGGCGAACTCCGGCTCATCTATGCCGGGGGCGAACTCGGTCAAATTACGCTCCACTATTTTATCAAGGTCATTTTTCCGTCCATAAAAATCCCACTCATACAATGATTGCAGAATGACTGATCTAGCCAATTGTCGAGTTGCCATCTTTTAAAAACGAATTATGAATAAAGAATTATGAATCATGAAAGGAACTGGAGGGTATTTTATCGAGACGTCGCCTTTATGTTTGCTTAATTCATTATTCGTACTTCGTAATTCTATTTTGCCTTGTATGCTCCGCAGCTTGGGCAGGCCTTGTGCGGAAACACCGGGCCTTTGCAACTAGCACAGACAAAAATATTGGCTGGTTTCAATGCCAAATGCGACCGACGACGGCCGACTTTAGACTTAGAATGATGTTTTACTGGTACGCCTCCCATAATAGATAGCCACTAGCGACTAGGCATTAGCCACTAGGGAATACATTTAATCTACACAAATTTGGATATAAAAGTCAACCGATGGATCGAGCTGGGGCCGTGTTTTTTGATCGCTAAAATATGCTGTTCCGTGCCATAGCCCTTATGTTCGTCCAGGCCGTAAACCGGGAATTTTCGGTGTAGGCGGCGCATCGCCCTATCGCGGGAAACCTTAGCTACAATAGAAGCCAGCTTGATACAGTTGAATTTTTCATCACCCCGCACCACGGTCCGAACAGACAACTTACGACTTACAACTAACAACGGGGAGACGAACAATCCCCCGTCTAAAAGAATTTTAATATCCCCCGTTGTAGGTCGTATGTCGTTAGTCGTTAGTCTTTTCGCTTTTGTCGTCAGTCGTATGTCGTTAGTCAACAATCGCGCCACCGCTCGCGTTGCCGCTAAATTCGCCGCTTGGGAAATATTTATCCGCTCGATAGCTTTTGGATACACATACGCCGTTTCATAAATAATCTTTGGATGATTCCTAACGTACTCCGCCCACTTCTCTCTTTGTCTCGCGGTAAGTTTTTTAGAATCCCTCAATGGAACTTTCGACTTTGAACTTTCAACTTTAAACTTGAGCGGTAACGCCAGAGCCGTTACCGCAATCGGTCCGGCCAAACATCCCCGCCCGACTTCATCGATACCAATTAAATATCCCGCTTTAGCCATATTTATGGTGAGTTTATCGAACTATTGCTATTTAAAATCCCTGCGTGTAATAGTTATTGTAGCGCTTTTACAGGAGAAGACTCTAATGAAGATGCGGCACTGGTTTGCTGTGGCGTTTTCAGCGGCAATTGTTACTTTTGTTATCCTTCACGCCCAGTCCAAAGTCTATCGCTCCAATCTTGAATTGCAACTCAAGTATGATGAGACCGTTCAGCAACAGGAGAATTTTAAAAATGATCTCGACTCTCTCCGGTTGAAGAATCGGGAACTCCGCCGGGAAAATCAGGAAATGTCCGAAGCTTTCGGAAAAATTCTGACCAAAGTTATCGGGGAATTCCAAAACCTCAACGAGGACGATCTGAAAATCCTGGAAGTGATCAAAGGCAGCGAAGATCTGGTGGCAAAACTTCAGCGGGAACTTGATGAATACAAATCCCGGATTCCCCGGCTTTACGCCCAGGCGGAATATCTGGCGGACATTGATGTAGTTGAAACGAAAACTAACCCCGCTAATCCGGGAACGAAAATTGAATCCCGGGCGATCCTGTCCGGTTGCGTGATCCACTATGAAGGCGGCGCCTACATTCTGACTGCCGGACACCTCAAATCGGAAGGCCTGGAAATGAAATCCATTACCGCCCACTTTAACTTCGGCGCGGAAACCCAGGAAATGGAATTGGTGGGATACAACCGGAAACACGATATCGCCCTGCTGAAATTCAAAGATCCCGCCTACGTATACAAACTCCGCCCCGCCAAGCTCGGCGATTCCGATGAGTTGGCTATCGGCGACGAAGTGTTCGCTTTCGGCTCTCCCCTGGCCATCCCTTATTGCATCACCAGCGGGATCATCAGTCAGAAATTGGCTGACCCTGACAGCGGCCGGGAGCAGTTGGTCCATACTGCCGTCCTTAACCCCGGAAATTCCGGTGGACCGCTGATCAACGCGGCCGGCGAAGTGGTCGGCATCAACGTGCACCTGAAGATCCTGCCGAAGGGAACGTTCATTCCCGTCCCCACCGCGACCTCTATCGCCAAAGTCAAAGAAATTCTCCCTCAGCTCGTCAAAGGAGAAATGAAATAAAAACGCTCGCCCCACCCGGGGCGAGATTTTATTGATAAATAGCTTTTCTCAAAGTAAAATTAGTTCAACATGGCAGCCCCTACAAAATTCACCCACCTTCACACGCATTCCCATTATTCTCTCCTGGACGGCTTGGCTAAAATTGATCAACTGGTGAATCAGGCGAAGGAGCTTGGCATGGATTCACTTGCTATCACCGATCACGGTAATCTTTACGGCGCGATTGAATTTTATAAAGCCGCGAAAGCCGCCGGCATCAAACCCATCCTGGGAGTTGAGGCGTACATCATGCCGGAAAATCAAAATTCTACCGACCGCTACTTTCACCTCATACTACTTTGCCAAAATGAAACCGGCTGGAAAAATCTTCTGAAACTTCTCACTCACGCAAACCTGGAGGGCTTCTATTATAAACCGCGCATCAACAAAGAATTTTTACGGGCGCACAGCGAAGGGCTGATCGCCTTGTCCGCCTGCCTATCCGGCGAAGTCGCCAGAAATTTATTGAACGGCAAGCCGGCCGAAGCCGAGCGGGTTGCGTTGGATTATCAAAATATTTTCGGTCCGGGGAAATTTTTTATAGAGATCGGACATCATCCCGGCATCAAAGAAGTGGCGAAAATTCACAAAGACCTGCTGGCAGTTTCTAAAAAAACCGGCATCCCCCTGGTCGCCACTCACGACATTCATTATTTAAAAAAGGAAGACGCGCACTATCACGATATTTTACTCGCGGTGCAGACCGGCAATAAACTGGACGATCCGGATCGCCTTTCGCTGAAAGATGATGATTTCTCCATGCGATCACCGGAAGAAATGGCGGAAGCATTCAAAGATACTCCAGAGGCCATCACCAATACCCAAGTGATCGCTGATCAGTGCAATGTGGAATTGGAACTGAATAAGATCCACCTGCCCAAATTTGATGTTCCTGAGGGCGAAACAAACAATTCCTATATGCGTAAGCTGGTTATGGAACGGCTTCCCGCGCGATATGCCAACCCCTCTCCGGAGGTCCAGAGTCGGATAGAATTTGAACTTAGCGTAGTGGAAAAAATGGGTTTCGCCGACTACTTCCTGATCGTTCAAGACTTCGTGAACTGGGCCAAAGACCGAGGTATTGTTGTCGGACCGGGCCGTGGTTCGGCTGCCGGCAGTATCCTTTCCTATATATTGCGGATCACCGACATTGATCCGATCAAATACGACCTTTTGTTTGAACGCTTTTTGAACCCAGACCGTATCCAAATGCCCGATATTGATATAGATATTACCGACCGCCGGCGCGACGAGGTTTTCGGCTACCTGACGGAAAAATACGGCGCCGACCGGGTCGCCCACATCATCACTTTCGGAACAATGGCTGCCCGCGCCGCCGTGCGGGATGTCGGCCGCGCCATGGGCATCAGCTACGGATTTTGCGATCAGCTCGCCAAACTAATCCCCTTCAACCAGAACCTGGAGGAAGCGATGCAAAACGAGGATCTTAAAAAACTTTATGACACCCAGCCGGATGCCAAAAAAATAATTGATGCCGCCAAAAAAATGGAGGGAGTCGCCCGCCACGCCTCCGTTCACGCCTGCGGCACAGTGATCTCCGGCGCGCCGCTCACCGACTACCTGCCGCTCCAGCGCGCCCCGCAAGATGAAAATGTCATCGTCACCCAGTTTGAAATGCATAGCGTGGAAGACCTGGGACTTTTAAAAATGGATCTGCTGGGACTGAAAAACCTGACCATCATTGAAGACGCGGTGCGACTGATCAACGAAGGACTGGAAAGCAAACTCGATATCACCAACCTGCCGGAAAACGACCCGTTGGCGTTCAAGCTGTTCCAAGCCGGCGATACCACGGGAGTATTCCAGCTGGAATCTTCCGGAATGAAACGCTATCTCAAAGAATTAAAGCCAAGCGAAATTGAAGACATTATCGCCATGGTTTCCCTCTACCGTCCTGGTCCGATGGACCTTATTCCCAGCTACATCGCCCGCAAACATGGCTTGGAAAAAGTCACCTATCTGCATCCGAAACTGGAACCGATAATGAGAAAAACTTACGGCGTCGGTGTTTACCAGGAGCAGATGATGCGCATTGCCCGAGATCTGGCCGGCTTCACGCTGGCGGAAGCGGATGGCCTCCGGAAAGCTATCGGAAAAAAAATTAAGGCGCTGTTGGATAAACAGCAGGAAAAATTGATCAGCGGCATGATCAAGAACGGCATTGATAAAAGAACCGCCGAATCCATCTGGGAGCTCTTCCCGCCTTTCGCCCGCTATGGCTTCAACCGTTCGCACGCCGCCTGCTACGCCACCATTGCTTACCAGACTGCTTACCTGAAAGCGCATTACCCGGTGGAGTTTATGGCCAGCCTGCTCAACTCCGAATCCGGGGACGTAGATCGCATTGCCTTTTTGATGTCGGAATGTAAAAAAATGAAGATCAGCGTCCTCCCGCCCGACATCAACAAAAGTTCCGCCCCCTTTACTCCCGATGGTCACGATATCCGATTCGGCCTTTCCGCTATCAAAAATGTCGGGGAAAATATCGTGCAGGCAATTATTGAAGAACGCCAGCGCGGCGGTGAATTTTCCAAACTTTCCAACCTGATCTACCGCGTAATGCACAAAGACCTCAATAAAAAATCTTTGGAGAGTCTGGCAAAGGCCGGAGCTTTTGATTCGTTAAAAATTGAACGCAACGCGATCCTGGTAAATATGGACGAGATCCTGAAATTCGGCCAAACTATCCGAAAAAATAAAGAAAGCTCGCAAATAGGGCTGTTCGCTAATCCTTTCGCTAACGTCTCTATTAAATTCCAGCCGGCCACCCCCGCCACTTCACAAGAAAAATTAACTTGGGAACGCGAACTGCTCGGCCTTTTTGTATCCGACCATCCGCTCAACGCCTATCGCGACAAGATCGCCAAATCTAATGCCAAGCCGATCAAACAGGTGCAAGGAATGAGCAGTGGCATCGTGAATATCGCCGGTATGGTCTCCGGTCTGAAAAAGATCATCACTAAGAACGGCAAGCCCATGCTTTTCGCTAAAATTGAGGATTTTGATAACACCGTGGAGCTGGTAGTCTTCAACGAAGTGATGATAAAATACGCCCCGCTCTGGGTAGAAAATAAAATCGTGCTGGTCTCCGGCAAAGTCTCCCCCCGCGATGGCGAATGCAAGATCATTTGCGACTGGGTGCAGGAACTTTAGATAGTTAAGAAAGTTTTAAAGTTCATAAGGTTGTAAAGTTGAGAGCGCAAGGCTGGAAATAAAAAACCCGCCTCAGTCGAGGCGGGGACGATTTTTCAATTCGCTCTGCACGCTTTCTAGCTGCTCTTTAGCCCGCGTAATCCGATTGTGCCACTTAAACCAAGTTAGCACGACTTCTAGCTCGGGGGTGTTTTCCAGATCCTGCCTAAACGTCAGAGCATCGCGCGTGGCGTTTGCGGTCATCTTGTGAAGCTCTTTGTCGCGTTCGGTTTTGTACTCCGAGTGCTTAAAATTGTAGGAGGCAATGTAGATGCAGTCAGTGGTGTCGTGGAGTAGGTCTGTGTAGGCACAGACTCCCATTGAGCACAGCGAAATTCCGATTGCCATTACTGATAGTACGATGTTGAAGTAGCGCATTTCTGGCTCCTCCTTTTTTGAGTTCTGCCAGTATATTAAACTATATTTTGGTTTTTGTCAATCCGAATGGACTTGAAGCGGTTTTGTGAGTAAAATTGTATTTATGGCTTCCGAAACTAATCTGGAAAATATACGGCACTCGCTGGCCCATTTACTAGCGGCGGCGGTTTTAAAAAAGTATCCGAAAGCAAAACTCGGCATCGGCCCGGTAATTGAAAACGGGTTTTATTATGATTTTCTGCTCGCCGATCCGCTGACACCGGAAGATCTGAAAGATTTTGAAAAAGAAATGCGGAAAATGATCGGCGGCAAGCTCCCCTTCTCCGGCGAAGAAGTAACCGCCGCGGCTGCCACCAAACGGATGAAAGGCCAGAAATTTAAACTGGAGCTGATAAAAGATTTTTCTAAAGAAGATCAGAAGCTGACTATTTATAAAACCGGCGATATCTTTGAAGATTTATGCCGTGGCGGACACGTGGAAAATACCTCCGAAATTCCGGCCGATGGCTTTAAGCTCGATAAAATCGCCGGCGCTTATTGGAAAGGCAGTGAAAAAAATCCTCAACTCCAGCGTATCTACGGCCTGGCTTTCGGTAACAAACAGGAACTGGAAAACTTCCTGAAGATGCGAGAGGAGGCGCAAAAGCGCGACCATCGCAAACTCGGCAAAGAATTGGAACTTTTTGAAATCGTGGATGAAATCGGGCCGGGATTGCCGCTATTTTATCCGAAAGGCGCGATCCTCCGTCGGCTTGTAGAAAATTACATCACTGAGCTTCAGGAGAGCCGCGGCTATCAGCCGATCTGGATCCCTCACATCACCAAAGGAGAACTCTACAAAATCTCCGGCCATTTGGATAAATACGACGCAATGTATCCGCCGATGAAACTCAAAGATGAAGCGGACTACTACATCAAGCCGATGAATTGCCCGCACTTTATGATGCTCTATAAATCCCTGCCACACTCCTACAAAGAATTTCCGATCCGCTGGACGTCCACGACCACCAATTATCGCTACGAAAAATCCGGCGAGCTTTCCGGCTTAACCCGCGTGCGCTCGCTAACCCAGGACGACTGCCACGTATTCGCTCGGCCGGATCAGATCGAATCAGAAATAAATCTGATGCTAGACATGATCGAGGAAGTTTATAAAAAATTCGGCTTCAATGATTTTTGGGTTCGTATTTCCACCCGAGATCCCAAAAATAAAGAAAAATACATCGGTGATGAAAAAGTCTGGCAGGAATCCGAAGAAGCTCTTACTCGCTTAATCCAAAAACGCGGCTGGAAGCACGAGATTGGCGTGGGCGAAGCGGCTTTCTACGGCCCGAAGCTGGATTTCATCTTCAAAGACGTGATTGGCCGCGATTGGCAACTTTCCACCATTCAATTGGATATGAATCTGCCACAACGCTTCAATCTTGAATACACCGACTCCGACAGCTCCAAAAAAGCTCCGGTGGTCATTCACCGCGCTATTTTGGGTTCCACCGAACGCTTCCTGGGAATTTTAATAGAACACTTCGGCGGCGCCTTCCCGGCCTGGCTTGCTCCGGTGCAGGTAAAAATAATCCCGATCTCGGAAAAACATATTAGCTACGCCGAAAAAATTAAAAAAGATCTGGCCGGCTTCCGCACAGAGGTGGATGCCGACAATGAATCACTCGGCAAAAAGATCCGCAATGCCGAAAAAGAAAAGGTGCCATTCCTGGCGATAGTTGGAGATAAAGAAATGGAAAGCAGACAAATAAGTCTGCGTGAGCATGGCGGCAAAGATCACGGCTCCGTCAGCATAGAACAACTGAAAGCAATGCTTTAAAAAAACCACCCTCAAATGGGTGGTTTTTTGTAAATTTGGGTCATCTGCCCGCCTTTGTGATGCAATACCACGCTGATCTCTTTGTAGGGCGGGTGGTCCGGCACAATGATCTCTACCGCTTCCCCTTCATCCATCAAGAACCACTTACCCGCCACGTAAACCGCCCGCTGTAATTTTCCAGGAACTGCGTCTTCTTCAAAACCCCAGTCCTGCATCGCCACATCACGGCCAAAGATCTTTATGATCCTACAGGTGATCAATTTGTCGCTCTTCAAAGTCAGGATATCGGCATCCAAATAATATCCTTCCACGGCGCCAATCCAATAATGAGGGTGCCTGACCTTTGTTGGCCATATCCTCACGCTTTTACCGGTAAAACGCGCGGCAAGCTGATACGAGTTTAGCAAAACCCATTTTTTGGCAGGATTACCGATCGGCGAGATAATTTCTTGCATCGGTTAGCCCCCAAAGGTTCTAAGTAAAATGTAAACCTAGCCAACCTATTTGCCAAGAGTCGTTTCAAAAAGTTTCCGCAATACTTCCGGATTGCCGGCTCCTTTCAAAATACCCATCGCTCTGCCAACCAGGAACTGCACCGCCGCCATCTTGCCTTTCCGGTAATCCTCTATCGCTTTAGGATTCTCGGAAATTATCTTGTCCACGATCGGCTGAAGTGAGCCCTCGTCAGAAACTTGCGCCAGCCCTTCCTGTTTCATGATTGCCCGCGGATCAAGGCCGGTCTCGGCCATTTTTACCAAAATATCTTTCGCGGCGCGACTGGAAACCTCTTTGTTGGCCACTAACACCACCAAATCGGCAAAATTTTCCGGATCAACCTTCAATTCATCCCAACCCCATCCCCGCTCACCCATCAGTCCGCGTAGATCACTGTTTAAATAATTAAAAGCCAGTGATGTTAATGTGGTCGCTCTCGCAACCGACGCGCCTGCGTCGCCGGCGCCAATCTCCTCCACCAGCTCTGAAGCTGTTTCTTCAAAAAATCTCGCCATTTCCCGGTCGATCACCAACGCTTCCGCCTGCTCCGGGGTCAAACCATACTCTTTGGCAAAGCGCTGCCTTTTCATGTGCGGCAATTCAGGAATATCCGTCTTGATCGCTTTCAGATCAAAACCGGAAAGGTCTAGCGGCGGCAGGTCGGGCTCCGGAAAATACCGGTAATCGTGGGCCTCTTCTTTGCTCCGTTGGGAAACCGTTTTTTTATTGGCATCATCCCAGCCCCGGGTTTCCTGCGATACTTTCTTACCGGCCGATAAAACCTCTTCCTGCCGTTTTATCTCATAATTGATCGCGTCGTGAACTGCCTTAAAAGAATTTATGTTCTTCACTTCCACTTTCGTTCCCAAATTATCGTCTGCCGAAATACTGACATTAGCCTCCACGCGCATCTGACCCTTTTCCATATCCGCGTCAGAAACACCCAAATAACGCAGGATTAGCTGCAATTCTCTGGCGAATTCCACTGCCTGCTCCGCGTTCTTAATGTCCGGCTCGGTGACCAATTCCATCAGCGGAACGCTGGAGCGATTGAAATCAACATAGCTTGAATTATGAATTACGAATTTAGAATTATGCTTCTCCGCTTTTTCTTCGCGTAATTCGTCATTCGTTATTCGTAATTCGTGGCTTAGTCTCCCGGTGTCTTCTTCCAAATGAATGCGGCGTAGCCGAATGCCGTGCAGTATCCCGCCAAAAATCAGCGGCAGGTCATATTGGGAGATCTGGTAGGCCTTTGGCAGGTCGGGATAAAAATAATTTTTCCGGTCGAACTTGGAAAACTGCGGAATATCGCCATTTAACGCCATTCCGACTTTAATCACCGACTCCACCGCTTTTTTGTTGATAACGGGCAAGGTACCCGGATGGCCGGTGCAAATCGGACAGACATTCACATTCGGATGTTTTTCCTCCGCATCGTTCAGACAATCACAAAACATCTTCGTCCGGGTTTTAAGCTCGGCATGGATCTCAAGGCCAATGGTCGGTTTATACTTGGACATCTTCGCTTTTTATTATAAAATACAAACGTTCATTTAAAAAGTAGGAAGGGGAACCGAAATGCGCGGAAGAATTATGTATTGCGCTATGCCCACCAGACTTCAGCATTTACGAAGCCGTGTGCAAAAGATCGCCTGGAGATGCGGCTACGCCCCGACGATCCCCTTTGATGTCGGACCGTTCAAATATTTTGAAGGAGGGATCATTGGAAGGGCAAGAACTCTGAAATTTATGATCGGCTACATGAAGCTGTGCCAGTCGGTCGGTATCTTCGGAATTTCCGACGGAGTGATGGGTGAATTGAAGGTCGCCCTGGATGAAGGCAAAGAAATCCGCGTCTTCCACGGACTGGATCCGGAATGGGAAAAGAAATACGAAGAACTCAAACGCAAATACAGCGACCTGCTCGGCCGGCTGCGCGGAAAAAATCATATCATCGCTCTTGTCGGCCCTAGAGCCATAGGGAAAACCTTTTGGTCCGATCTCCTGCTGAAACATTTCAGCAACCGGCTGGGAAGGGTAAAAAATACCACCACCAGAACGCCGCGCGATAAGAACGATCATAGATCCTATAAATTCGTAAGCGTGGAAGAATTCAAAAAAGGCATAAAGGAATATCAATTCTTGGAATGGGACAAGTATCAGGGCAGTTACTACGGCTCCTCTCTGAAAGAAATGCGCAGGATTCTCAACAAAACTTCGGGAATTTTCGCGATTACCCCAAAGGGCGCGCTGGAACTGAACGGACACCGCCTGGAGATCAATCTGACGATCATCCTGCTGATTCCCGGATCGGATAAGGTACTGCTACAGAACTTTGACCGCCGTGGCATCACTGATCCGAAAAAGCGCGCTGAACTTCTGGAAGACGCTAAGAAATTCACCCTGCCCTCGGAAGTCCGTCACCAGAAAATCATAATTACCGGCGACACCGAAAAAGACACGAGAAGCATTCTGAAAATTGTTGAACCCCTGATCGTCTAATAAAAAAAATCCGCCCTCGACGCGTAGTCGGGGCGGTTTTTATTTATAGCGCGCTGGTCAAACTAACTGATTATCTCCAGCACTCTCCACAGCTTACGGCTCCACGAAGGATCGCAGTCGTCTTTTTTTACATACGCGGCGATCTCTTCAGCCGTCATCCACTTCACGAATTCATGCTTTTCCGGCTCCATCAGCTTCGGCTCACCTTCATAGCTGACGACCTCAAACACCGTCCACCAATGCGTCTTTTCGCCGCGACTGCACTCAACGTCCATCACTGGGATCTCCGCGAGCCGGATCATATTAATAATCCGGATGCCGGTCTCTTCCGCTGCTTCACGCCTAGCCGCTTCACCGACCTCTTCTCCGGGATTTTTGTGTCCCGCCGGCATCGCCAGACCCTTCGGCTGAACTTTCCGGTACAGGCAAAGGAATTTCTTCGGGTCAGCTTTATTGCGGATAAAAATTCCAACACTCCGGCACGGCAATTCGCTTTTAGCCATGGGGGCCTCCGTTCACCCAATAACTCAACCAATTATCCCAGACCGACTCAAAGTTCAACGCGTTTTCTTTCGGGCACTGGACTGTAAAAATCATTTTCTTTTCCGTATTATCAACTGCGGCCATCACACAATCCTTATCATTCGGCTTCATCATTAGAACAAACATTCCTTGACCGCTAGCATAACCGATCTCCAGAAGCGTATTATCACCAATGTACCCAAAACTCTTTTTTTGCCCTTCTCCGGGCAAGGGATTAAAGATCAGACAGACCCCGTCCAAGCCATGAACCTTGTCGATCTTTTTGAGGTGCGTCAGCACGAGGCCGGAAGTAGTGCGGTTGGACAGCTTGGGGCGAAGCCTCTCGGGCTTTCTAATAATTTTTTTACGGTGAAACTTAAAATCAGGATAGAAAACCAGGACTTCCTTCTTCACTAAAGAAGCAACGAATTTTTCCAGCTCCGCCTTAAATCGCTGACTGCAACAGATCACGATGGGACGGGACATTCAGCCTCCATGGTAGTTAAAGTTCTGCCTACAAATTAACAAGAAAGGTCTGGCTAGACAAGGTGCTCCCCGAACTTTTCATGGGGAATATCTTTAAACAATCCACCGCCGCCGCGCGAACGTTTAATGCCACGGCCAAGAACTTTCAGCAATGCCTCCGCTCCGCCGGGCCATTCTTCTAATTTCACGCCTTTTTTAGCCAACATGCTTTCGGTCGCTTCTTTCGCTTTGGCGTTGGCGTACACTCCGGCATAAACAATTCTTGCTATCCCCTTTTGCATCAAAACCTTGGCACAATCCACGCAAGGCGAACCAACGGTATAAGCGGTGGCTCCCGTCAGATCTTCCCGCACGGCGTTCAGCACCGCGTTTACCTCGCCATGCAAAGTACGGACGCAATGATTGTCCTGCAAAAGATGTCCCGCCTCATCACATGTCTCCAGCCCGGAAACAGAACCGTTATAGCCGGTGCCAACCACGTGTTTATCCTTGTTAACCAAAACACAGGCGGTCCGTAACCTATCACAAGAACCGCGGTTAGAAAGCCACCAGGCCTGCACCATAAAAGTCTCATCCCAATTAGGCTTGCCCTGGACCTGCTGAATGGGTTTTTGATCTTTCGCGTTCATCCCGTTAGAAATATTGACCGACCAACGACTTTAATAAAATCATATAATTTTTATTGCAGATTATCCTTTAGTCCTTCTAACTCGATTGAGTAGAATTTCTAACGGGACTCATTACCTGAATTATATCAGAAATCAAAAACCGCCCCAACGGGCGGTTTTTGCTGACTACCTTTCAATGACCTCTATCCCCATGTTTTTTGCCGTTCCCGCGATAATGCGCATTGCCGCTTCAATGTTGTCGGTGTTAAGGTCCACCATTTTACGCTCCGCGATTGCCCGCAGATCTGCTTTAGTAACCTTTCCAACTTTTTGCTTCAGCGGGTCCCCTGCGCCTTTCTCAATACCAGCTGCCTTCTTCAACAAAGCCGATGCCGGAGGAGTTTTTAATTTGAAATCAAAAGTCCGGTCTTCGTAAACGGTAATTTCCGCCGGCACAACATCCCCGGTCATATCCTTAGTGGCCTCGTTAAACTTCTTGCAGAAGTCCTGAATATTAATGCCCATCGGACCCAAAGCCGTGCCGATCGGCGGCGCCGGATTAGCCTTCCCGGCCTCAATCTGCAACTTCAAAATTTTCTTAATTGGTTTTGCCATGATGAGTTTTATCCAAGAGCGCAGCGATTGGTTTTAAAACCATCACCCCGCCCTCTTGGCTTGTAAAACAAAGAATATCCTAATAAACAATAAAAATCAAGTACTAAATCAAAAAGGATCCAGACGCGCGCTTAGAGAGCGGGGTTTCCGTCCACTTCGTGGACTACAACTTCGTAACCTGCAAGGAGTCCAACTCCACCACGGTGTCACGGCCGAAGATCGGCACCAAAACCTTAACTTTGCCTTTTTCTTCGTCAATTTCAGCAACCTTGGCATCATAATCCTTGAAAGGACCATCGGTGATCTTAACCGTCTCACCGACCTGCAACTCTACGCGGAACTTAGTTTCCTCGTCGCCGCCCATTTTTTTCATCAGAACATCGATCTCGTCTTTAGAAAGAGGGGTCGGCTTGGTAGAGTCGGGACCGACAAAACCGGTAACCCGGGGGGTGTTGCGGACGACGTACCAAGTATCTTCGGTAAGTATCATTTCCACTAGAACATATCCGGGATAGATCTTTTCTTCTACTTCCCGGCGACGTCCGTTTTTTATCTTGATCCGCTTCTCCTTCGGAACAATAACGTTGAAAATTTTGTCGCCCATCGCCAAAGACTCAACGCGCTGCGTTAAATAACGCGCCACCGCGTCTTCATAACCGGAATAAGTATGGACGGCAAACCACTCGCGCTCTTTTTTGTTTTCTGCTTCCGTCATAAATTAGAAATTAAATAATTTGACTCAAAAGATAGGTAAAAGCGGTATCCAAAACCCCCAAAAAGAAAGCGATGGCCAACGAAAACACGACCACGATCGCCGTCAGTCTTAAGGTTTCAGGCAAAGTCGGCCAATTAACCCGCTGGAATTCCTGCTTGGCCTCCTGCAGAAACAATTGAACCTTACTAAACATTACTACCTATTCTATACCACGATTTAGGAAAAGTCAACGGCATATTGACAAAATAGGCGGAAGTATGCTATAATTGCCGTAGCATCAGGTGTTCTGATGGCACCTTAAAAACAACCGCAAAACCATTCTCTAACCCAAAAGGAATCGGAAATGCCGGAAATCAAAATCGGAACAGAGAGCTGGACGGCCATGACCATAGACGAAGAAGAGTTCGAGATCATCAAGTTGGTCGTCCAGGAAGAGGGCGGGCACAAAAGCCTGGCCGGCATTCAGAAGGCGATTCAAAAGGTAGAGGCTTTGAAGCCTGACTGGGAAAAATCCCGACTACAAACCCTCTGCCTGCTGGCCCGATGTGAAATCACCGGCGGAGCAGTCCGTCACTAACCCCTCACCGCAAAACCACTCTCTAACCCGAAAGGAGATCAGTATGGCCCAGCGCTACCTGTCATACCTGAAGGAGAACACCCAGGGAACGTCCGAAATCGTCTTCCAGGAGCCGACCCAGATGAGCGACGAAGCCATCCAAGAGATGGACGAGTTTCTCCGCAAGACCGGGAAGATCGGCGAAGACGAGGAGATCGCGATCACGTACGACCTGGAGTAATATGTACCAACCGCCCACGACGTAAGTCGGGGCGGTTTTTTTGTTTTAAAAAGCGCAACGCGCTACCCGGTGCCAAATGTATTTGGCACCGGGCTACCTACTTTGCCAACTACCACCCCATAATCTAATCGAGGCGACGCACCGGGTTTCGAACAAGATTCCGAAGCGTAGCCCATTAGATATCCAAATTCTTTACGTATTTCGCTCGGCTCTGAATAAATTGCTTGCGAGGCTCAACTTCTTCGCCAAGAAGAATATCAAACAAGCGATCAGCTTCTTTAGCGTCATCAATTACCACTTTCAAAAGCGTGCGGTTGGCGGGATTCATCGTAGTTTCCCAAAGC
>CAYHBX010000013.1:0-19268 GCA_964355005.1 uncultured Candidatus Saccharibacteria bacterium
TAAGTTGATTGGTGTCTCGGAAAAAAAATTGCGTCAGCGGCTGGAGGGAAAGATGCCGACGGATTGCGATGGCTATCAGTGTTACGCGGACAAAAACAGTAATCTCAATGATAGCTTCTGGCATATTTACGGGAATTATTTCGCCAGTCGTTACGCCACTTTTAAAACCTTTATTGCCGGCGGGGCCACCCAGGTGGCGCAAAAGCGAGCGGAAAAGGTTGATGAATTGGCTGACCGCTACCGTCCCCTGGTGGTTAGTTGGAAGAACGTGGATGCCGACTACGTTTATGTCAGTCCTTGGGAAAAAGATTTGGGCATCGCCAATTTATCTTGGGATCCCAGTTTGAAATTGATCTATCAAAATTCTTTAGTGGAGATCTATCAGATCCAACGCTAGACCAGTGGACATTTTGAGGAAAAAGTTTATAATATTTCCTGTATGAAAAAGGCGCTGATTACCGGCATTACCGGCCAGGATGGTTCCTATTTGGCCGAGTTTTTGCTTTCCAAAGATTATGAAGTTCACGGCCTGATGCGGCGGTCCAGTTCGTTCAATACCAAGCGTATTGATCATATTCCCCACGCCCTGCAGGATCGCAACAGCCGTCTCCACCTGCACTATGGCGACTTGACCGATGGTAGCGCTTTGAGTCGATTGCTAAGAAAGATCCAACCTGATGAGATCTATAATCTGGGAGCTCAAAGCCACGTCCGGGTAAGCTTTGATATTCCCGAGTATACCGGCGACGTTACCGCGCTGGGAACATTGAGATTACTGGAGGCAATCCGGGACACTAAATTGCCGGCCAAATTTTATCAAGCCTCCTCTTCGGAAATGTTTGGTTTGGCCAAACAGGCTCCGCAGAACGAAAACACGCCATTTTATCCGCGCAGTCCTTACGCGTGCGCCAAAGTTTATGCTTATTGGATAACCAAAAATTATCGCGAGGCTTACAATCTTTTCGCGGTGAACGGAATTTTATTTAATCATGAATCTCCTCGGCGTGGAGAAAACTTTGTTTCTAAAAAAATTACCAATGGCGTGGCCCGAATCAAGGCCGGCCTGGATAAAAAATTATATTTGGGAAACCTGGACGCGATCCGAGATTGGGGCTATGCGCCGGAATATGTTGAGGCAATGTGGAAGATGATGCAACATGATAAACCCGAAGATTTCGTGGTAGCAACCGGAGAGCCGCATACGGTTAAAGACTTTGTTGAAGAGGCGTTTCGTTTGGTTGGCTTGGATTGGAAGCAATACGTGGAAATTGATCCGCGTTATTATCGGCCGTCGGAAACCCCGCTTTTGCAGGGAGACTATAAAAAAGCCAAAGAAAGACTTGGTTGGGAGCCAAAAGTGAAATTTAAAGATCTGGTCAAGATAATGCTGGAGCATGACCTTAAAGAATATGGCCAGCGATTTTTATAACAGCAAAAAAGTTTTGGTAACCGGCGGCGCCGGTTTTATCGGCAGCCACCTGGTGGAGATGCTGGTACAAAAAGGAGCTAAGGTGACGGTTTTGGTTAAGCCAAATACAAATTTTGATTTTTTAAAAGGTGTTCAGGTAAGCATTAAGTTGGTAGAGGGAGATCTTAATGATCGGGCTGCGACGGAGGCAGTCATGAAGGGGCAGGAGATCGTTCTTAATTTAGCGGCGGCGAAGGGCGGCGGTATTGCCAATAGCATCGCTCACCAAGCCAGCTTGTTCAGGGATAACATGTCCACCTTCATCAGCGCGATAGATTCAGCGCGAGTCGCCGGCGTGGAGCGTTTTTTGGTGGTCAGTTCAGCCTGTGTTTATCCTCGTGACGCCGCCAATCCTACTCCGGAGGAGGATGGGTTTAAAAACGCGCCAGAGCCCGCTAATGCCGGCTATGGCTGGTCTAAAAGGATGGAGGAATATCTTGGCAAGGCTTACGCGGAAGAGTTCGGAATGAAGATAGCGATCGCTCGTCCTTACAACGCCTATGGTCCGCGTGATGATTTTTTTGCTCCGGCCAGTCATGTTATTCCGGGAATTCTGAAAAGAATTTTTGAAGGAGAAAATCCGCTGGTGGTTTGGGGTAGTGGCAAACAAACCCGGTCTTTTTTGTATGTTGAGGACTTTGCTCGCGGATTATTAGAGGTTTGCGAAAAATATCCGGTGGCTGATGCTTTAAATCTGGGCAACAGCGAAGAAATTTCCATTGGCGACTTGTCCAAATTATTGATAGAATTATCGGGCGCAAAAACCGATTTGGTTTTTGACTCCAGCAAGCCGGAGGGTCAGCCACGACGGACTTGCGATGTCACTAAAGCAAAAGAAAAGATCGGGTTTCAATCAGAAATTTCTTTGCGTGAAGGCCTGCAAAGAACCATTGATTGGTATCGGAATGAACGAAAACTCCGCGGATTGCCAATAATTTAGAAATAAAAAACAAATGAAGACAATCTTAATTGCTCCCACTATCAACGAAATAGAAGCCGTGAAGGCGGTTTTTCCTAAAATCAATCGCCAATGGCTCGATGAAATTATCGTGGTGGATTGTAATTCCACGGATGGCACGGTGGAATATTGCGAAGCCAACGGTTATCGGGTGCATCGTCAGAAAAGCCGCGGATACGGTGCCGGTATTCGGGAAGTATTGGCATCCACCGACGCGGATGTGATCATTGAGTTTCCGCCGGACGGCAATTCTATGCCGGAAGCGATCCCGCGGGTTATCGAAAAGATTAATGAAGGATATGATTTCGTTATTGCCTCTCGGTATAAAGACGGCGCTAAAAGTATTGACGACGATTTTCTGACAAAGATAGGCAATCGGATATTTACCGCGATGGTCAACATTCTTTTTCGCGCTCATTATTCCGATGTATTGGTCGGGTTCCGGGCTTATCGTCGCGAGGCTTTTAATAAAATAAATCCGACAGCTACCGGCTTGGACTGGTCGGTTCAGCTGCCTATTCAATTTGCCAAAGCAGGCGTTCGGTTGGCTGACATCGGCGCGGATGAACCGGCTCGTATCGGCGGGCAGAGGAAGATGCGTCCCTTCAAGACTGGAATGGCGATTTTGAAAATAATTTTTAAAGAATTTTTTAAATAATGCTTAAAGAGGGATATAAATTGATCGGTAAATGCAGGATTTGCGGCAATAAAGATTTGACCGAGGTTTTGAATTTCGGTGAACAATATTTGGCTTCGGCTTTCGTAAAGAGCAATGAGGGCAACGATTCGGCGAAGATTAAAATTCCACTGACCGTGGTTCTGTGTGATAAGAGCAAAGACCCGTCCGCCTGTGGGCTGGTCCAGTTGCGGGAGACGGCGGAGCGCGATCTGATGTACCGGAGTTATTTTTACCGTTCCGGCACTAATCCGATGATGCGCGAGGCTCTTAAAAATATCGTCGCGGAGTTAAGTTTGCGGGTGGCGCTGGAGAAAGGCGATTCCGTGCTGGATATCGGATGCAACGATGGGACGATGTTGTCTTATTTCCCCGATTTTACTCAAAGGATCGGCATTGATCCGGCTAAGAATATTGATCGGAGTAATTTGGATGGAGCTATTAAGGTTGCGGCTGATTATTTTTCTAAAGCCAAAGCCCTGGAGTTAAGCGGTGGGAAATTATTTAAAGCCGTAACCTCCATCGCCATGTTCTATGATCTTGATGACCCGAACGCCTTTGTTTCGGAAGTGGAGTCAGTTCTGGCCCCGGATGGAGTTTGGTGCATCCAATTAAGTTACTTACCCACATCTCTTAAAACTTTGAATTTTTATGATGTCTGCCACGAACACCTGGAATATTACACGCTAAGAGTGCTGGAAAATCTGCTGGCCAGGCACAATTTGCGGATCTTTGACGCGGAACTCAATGATGTGAACGGCGGCAGCTTAAGAGTTTTTATTACTAAGAATAACGCCCCCCGGCCGGTGTCGGAAAAATTGCAGGAACTTTATCGCGAAGAAGACGGGCTGAATCTTTCCGAATCAGCGCCGTATCGGGAATTTTCCAAGAAGATTGATGATTTAAAAAAGATCGTTCTCTCTTATATAGCCGAGGAAAGAAAGCGCGGTGGTACTGTGGTTGGCCTGGGCGCTTCTACTAAGGGCAATGTTTTGTTGCAATTTTTCGGCATTGATAAGCAGATGATCCCTTATCTTAGCGAACGTAATCCGGAGAAGGTTGGATTGCGAACTTTAGGGACTGATATTGAGCTGATCTCTGAAGAGCATGCTAGGCAGTTGCGCCCGGGTGTCATGCCGGTAATGATTTGGTTTTTTAAAGATGAATTATTAAAGCGTGAAAAAGAATATTTGGATCAGGGTGGCACTTTATTATTTCCGATGCCTTATCCGCACGTGGTCACCAAGGATGGCGAAAAACGTTTATTTCTCGACAATATCGCTTAATTGTTAGTATTTTGATTACCTGCCAATTTGATAGATTCTGACTGTAGAGTTTTGGTAAATTAGTTTTAAATTTTTATTCTGACTAAGATCCGGACGACTGAACTGGTTTTCCCATGGGCCCTGGTACAGGTATTGGCCGTTAAATTTGGCCCAGTCCGCCGCGGTTTTTTTATACCGGCTGATCAATTGGTCTACAAAAGCCGGTGAGATGGAATCCGGGCTGGCCAAGTATCCGTTGATGTCGGCCTCTCGGAAATATTGGGAATAAAGATGCCACAAATTCTTCCTGATGTTATCTTCGGTGTTCGGCGGGCAGGCCGGGTCGGACTCTTGGCAGGGAATATTCATGTTAGACATCAAAATTTTTGACAGGGTTTTTTCCGGCGTGCCAAAAATTTTATGGGCAGCTAAAAATCGATCTTCTATTTCGGTGTTGGACCGAGGAGTCTGATTTCCTAGCGGCAAGAACGGACGAGCAGAAGTATAAGCGTCCAAATAGAGCGTTGTCATAAACGAATTGGAAAGAATTGCCGGTTCCTTGTCCAAATTAGAGTTGATCCAAGCCCAAGAATCGGTAATGTCCTTCGAGAACCGATAGTTTTTCAAGATGCGGCTTTCCGGGTTTTTCCAAATAGCCCAGACGTTATTTATTTTTTTAGTCGCCACTAAAACGGTTAAAAGAATTACGACGATCACCGCGATTTTTTTTAGCGCCGGGAAGCGGTGGATCAATAATTGCGTGAGATCGTAAATAATTAAAGCGCAAATTATGTATAAAAGTATGCTGATTGTGCGCCGCCAATTATTTGGAGCCGGAACAAATCCGGTAATCAGTTGTATATTCCAAACGATGGTGGCCGCGCCGAGAAATGCCCATATTATAACTGCCTTCTTGTTGTCTTTTCGCCAATAAAGAAAGTAGGCGACGGCCGCCAGCAAGGCATAGGCAAGATAGGTGAATCCCAGCGTGGCCAAACCGAATTCTCGGCCTTCGGCTACGCCAAGCCGCAGGGCGTATTCGTGTGATGAGCCGCTTAAGGCAAACCGGAGATAATTGATGAAATAAGGAAGAGAGGCGGCAGTATATACCCCGATAAGCCGCAAAAAATTTTTGACCAATTCCCGATCCCTTCTTTCAAAAATCAAAACATAGGCCAGCAATAAACCGAGAACTACCGCCCAATAAACCCAGTAATGGAAATAAAAATAAAATAATAAGGAGGCTGATATTCCGGCGCCCAATGCGGTTTTTCTGCCGGGGTTTTTCCAGAAGACGCACAAACCGATAATGGCAAGCAAAAATATCGGCAGCACTATAAGCGGGTAATCAAAGCGGGCCAGATAAAGGCGCTCGATTTGTGTATTCACCAACGGAAAAAATTGTTTCACGAAGTACCCCAAGAATTCCCGGAAGGATTCGGCGAGTCCGGCAGAATTAGTATCGGTAAATATGTTCGTGAAATTAAGCGCCATCGAAGTTTAAAATTCTTAAAGCGATCGGGGTTAGCACTCCGACGTAAGCAAAAAAGATCGCCCAAGCGAATGAGTCGAAAAGTTTTGTTCCGAGCCAGTAAAACAACAGAAAAATTATGGCCGGAAAAAGGAATATGGCTATTAGATACGCCACGTTGGCATTTCCGCCCGCCAAAGCTAGCAGTGTCGCCATTATTAAAGATGGTATTGGATTAAGGGGGGTTGGATTTTGTTCGTCAAAGAACAGGTCTGACGGCGGGAAGTGGCCGTCATAGATTTCCCGGGCGCGGCCCATATAAAAAAGCTCGTCGCGGTGGACGCTATAAGTGAGGACGAACGGCTGGCCAAGAGCGCGAAGATGGCTGGCGATGATCAAAGGAGGGGCGATGTATAAAAACCCCACCAACAAAGCGGAAAATAAGACCACGATACGCTTCATAAAGTAAATTTTATCATAATTTGAGCCGGCGGGATATGATTGATTATTAGCTCTTGACTAGGTAGTATATTGATTATGATTTCCATTGTATTTCCCGCCTATAACGAGGAGGAGAACGTAGCGGAATTACACCGGCGGACCAAGGAGGTTATGGATTCTTTAGGCCAGCCTTACGAGATAATTGCCGTTGATAGCGGTTCTTTGGACCGTACTCTGGAAGTATTGAGGGGGCTACGTCCGATAAAGATCGTAGCTTTGGTAAAAAACATCGGCCAGACCCCGGCCTTGGACGCAGGCTTTAAGGCGGCCAAAGGAGATATCGTGATTACGATGGACGCCGACTTACAAAACGACCCGGCGGACATTCCTAAATTATTGGCAAAGATGAACGAAGGTTACGATGTGGTGTCGGGGTGGCGGAAGGTCAGGAATGATACTTTGGGTCGGCGAATCCTGTCCCGTTGCGCCAATTGGCTGACTTATCAAGTAACCGGATTGCGCTTGCACGATCATGCCTGCGCGTTGAAGGCTTATCGCCGGTCATTTTTGAAAAATTTGAATCTCTATGGCGAGATGCACGTTTTTTTGGCCGCTTGGTTATTTTTGCGGGGAGCGAAAGTCGCCGAGATAGAAGTGGCGCATCATGGCCGGTCCGCGGGAGTTTCCAAACATAACTTTATGAAAGCAGTTAAGGATATTTCGGATCTATTCACTATCCGGTTTATTTCTAATATGTCGCGTCCGCTGCTATTTTTCGGCTCTTGGGGGCTTTTCTCCTGGTTCTTAGCCGGAATTTCGGCGGCCGTGGCGATCGTTTTGAAGGTGGAAGGTTTGAGGAATTTTGCGCAGACTCCGCTTCCGGTTCTGGTGGCAATGTTTAGTATTCTAGGTTTTCTGATGGTGATGATGGGTTTTCTGGCGGAGTTGATTTTGAGAACGTATTACGAAACTAAGCATGAGACCCAGTACATCGTTAAAGAAATCATTGAGCAATAACTACGGATGAAGATTTTTTTTCTCAATCACGACCTAAGCCCATATACTGGCGCCGGGCGTTTTTTTATTTCCCTGACCTCAACTCTGAAGCATTTATTACCGGGCTTATCTATCAAGGTTGCTACTTCGGAAGATCTTGTTTCTCCAAATAAGATAAAACTTTTACTGAATTTCCCGAAGATCTTAAAAATGGCCAAGGACTCTGATCTGATCCACGCCCTTGATGGTTGGCCCTACGGATTCATTGGGGCATTGTGCGCCAAGATTTTGCGTAAAAATCTAGTGATTACCGCAGTCGGTACCGGCGGAGTTAAGCCACTTTATAATTTTTGGCAGCGTCCCTTGCTGCGATGGGCTTACCGGAAAGCCCATCGGGTTGTGGCCGTCAGCCGGCACACCCGTGCTGAAATTTTAAAAGTCATTCCGGGTCTGAATATTGAAGTTATTAATCATGGCGTTGATGCTGCAAAGTATCAAGTATCAAGTATCAAGTATCAAGATACTAACGATCAATCGCTGGTCGCTAAACCCTATATTTTGACTGTTGGTGCGTGGAAGAAGAGAAAGGGGCTAGAGCACTCAATCGCGGCTTTTGATATTTTGAAAAAGAAATTTCCCGATCTGCGTTACGCGATTTTAAGTAATCCGCCGGAGGAAATAAAACAAAAATACGCCCAGGTAGATTTTTTGAGCGGACTTTCAGGGGAGAAGCTGGCGGACCTATACACCAACGCCGAGCTATTCATTTTATTGCCGCAAGATGATAATAAAGACATAGAGGGTTTCGGCTTGGTTTATTTGGAAGCCGCCGCCACCGGTTTGCCGGTAGTCGGGGCGAAGCATTCTGCCGCCGAGGACGCGGTTTTAGATGGGAAAAGCGGGTTTTTGGTGGATGGCCAAAATTCTACCGAAGCTGCCGCCGCGATGGAAAAAATATTGAACAGTCGGGAGTTGCGATCAGAGATGGGTAGGCAGTCTATAGAATTCGCGAAGACTATGACGTGGGAGCGAGCGGCTCAAAAATATTCTGAAATATACCGCAATGTTTAAAGTAGAAATTCTTAAAAAGGCGGATAAAAAAACTCTAGCGGAGATCAATCGTCTGACCGCGCAATTAAGTTTGTCGGCAACTCCGCCGGCGCCGATGACCTTAGGTGATTTAAAAAAAATGCTTGCGCAAAAAGACTTCTATCAGTTGGTAATTCGCAGTAAGGGGGAGATCGTTGCCGGGCTGAACGTTTACATGACCCGTATTCCTACCGGGCTGATCGCCGAGGCGGAAGATCTGGTAGTGGACGAGCCATATCGAATGTGGGGATTGGGACGTATTTTAATGGAAAAGGCGATTGAGCTTTCAAAGAAACATAAAGCCAAACACATCAGCCACCGAACCAATCCAAAACGCATTGATGCCAATAAGCTGTATCAAGCTATGGGATTCAAGCAAATGGAAACCAATTTTTACCGCATTAACCTGAATTACGACGTTTAAACTTTTAAACCTTTAAACATTTAAATTAATGCATAGCATTTTAGTGACTGCCTTCAACCCCTTCATTTCCCGTAACTTATTTACGGGCGATTTTTTCAAAGAACTGAAAAGCCAAAACAATTTAAAGATAATACTTGTAGTTCCGGATTATAAGAAAGAATTTTTTGAAAAGAATTTCGGTGGTGGTAATGTAGTAGTCGAAGGAGTGGCCGTCGCTTCGCCTAGTCGCCGTGAGGTATTTTTTAAATATCTTGCCAGTTCGCTTGCGTGGACCAGAACTATTTTGATCCACAAAAGAGAAAAACTGGCCAAAGATAAAAAGATTTTGCGATTCCTGTTCTCGTTATTTTTAATGGCTATCGGCGGTTTGGCGATACCCCGGAAGATCTGCCGCGCTTTTGATTACTGGCTGGATAATGAGGGGAAATTTAAAGAATTGATTTCCAAGTATTCCTCCGCGTTGGTTTTTGCTACCGATGTTTTTAATGACGATGACGTCCGTCTGTTGCACGCGGCTAAACGAGCCGGCGTTCCCACGGCTGGAATGATCCGTTCTTGGGACAACATCACGACCAAGGGGTTGTTTCGAGCCAGGCCGAACAGGCTGGCGGTTCATAACGAAATTATTAAAAAAGAAGCGATCCGATATTGCGATATGCGGGCAAAAGATGTTTTCACGGTTGGTCTGCCGCAATTTGATATATATTTTCAGCCGCCCAGATTATCCCGGGAAGAATTTTTCCGAAAATTGGGCTTTGACCCATCCAAAAAGCTAATAATGTTTTCTCCTTTCGGTAATCGCTTTTGGGATCTGGATTGGCAGATATTAGAAATTTTGAAACAAACGGGCTACCAGGTTCTTGCGCGTCTTACTCCGCAGGATCTGGTGGACCTTTCCAAATTTACTTCGGCTCCCAATGTTTATATTGATAATCCCGGACAACGGTTTCATGAAAATAAAGCTCGTGACGCAGAGCTTGGGTTGGACGACCTGCGATGGCTTTCGGATTCCCTATGTTATTCCGACCTTGTTGTCACCTGCGGCGCGACTTTAGGGTTAGACGCGCTGGCTTTCGATAAACCGGTGATAATGGTCGGGTTTGACCCCGACACCACAACGAGGAGCGGGGGAGAAATTTCTCAAAACTCCTCGTTTGGTGTAGGGGTTGATGGTTTCGAGAAGCGTCCTTATATCCGCAGCGTTAAACGATTTTTGGATTTCAACCACCCGCAAATTATTTTTAAAACCGGTGGCTTTTATACCGCCAAGAGCAAAGAGGCGCTGCTCATTAAAATTGAAGAATATCTAAAAAACCCGTCCTTGGATCGCGAAAAACGCTCTAAACTCAAAGGCGTTTTTTATTATAAGAGTGATGGCAGATCCGGCCAGCGTTTGGCGAATGTCTTATTAAATTTCCTTCACTAAACTTATTTAACCAAGAATTTCCCCCATCTTAAACGCCATGGCGTTTAAGATGGGGGAAAGTGGATTTAGTGCGAAATGACAATAATAGGAGAAGAATGTAAAATGTTAAAGCAAAAATATAAAATAAACGGATTGCAAAATCTTAATGTCTCGGGGATTTAACAAAAACTTAAATCTGACAAAAGAAATAGTGCTACGACTGGCTGTGGCGGGATGTTTTATCATCGCCGCCACCACCTCTCCGTTTTTTATGTCCGCCCTGATAAGGGCTTATTTTTCTAAAAAATCGCGCGAAAATGCATGGAGGGCCGCCGAAAGATTAAGGGAATTATCCAAGAAAAAAATTGTTTCTGTAAAAGAATTGCCGAACGGAGAAATCAGGGTAAATCTAACCCATAAGGGGGAGGTGTTGGTAAGACAATACAAGTTAGAAGAATTACAAATTGTCCAGCCTAAAAAATGGGATAAAAACTGGAGGGTTATTATTTATGACATACCTCATTCTCATAAGAATGCCCGAGATGCCTTTAGAATGAAAATAAAAGATTTAGGGCTATATCAGCTACAAAAAAGCGTCTGGGTTTCTCCTTATGATTGTTTCGCGGAAATAGAATTTTTATGTGGTGTGTTTGATTTAGATCTCAACAAACATGTTTTATATTTTAAAACCCCCGAGATACCATCGGAGTCCAAAATTATAAGACATTTCTGTCTGCGATTCTCAAAAAATACAATCTGAAGCAAGTCCCCAAGCTTAGTTTGTCTATTTTTCTTCCCCCGTCTTAAACGCCATGGCGTTTAAGACGGGGGAATGCGGGAAAATATGAGTTGTATATCATTATGCTTTCCGGTTTCGTTGCCACTCAATAGTTTTTTTCAGCCCTTCTTCAAATTTTATTTTCGGGTCGTAGCCGAACCATTCTTTGGCTTTAGAAACATCAGCGTGGGTGTGTTTCACGTCGCCGAGGCGCGACGGATGCGGCTCCAGATCCAATTTTTGCCCGGTGTATTTTTCGATCATTTCGCGTACCGCGTTCAAAGTAGTCCGTTCGCCGTGGGCGACATTGAAGGTTTCGCCGCCGAATTTTTTATCGGATTGCATGGCAAGAATGTTGGCGTTCACCACGTTGTCTACATAACAAAAATCCCGGGATTGCGTTCCATCGCCCTCCAGAAAACCTTTCTTCTTGGCGGGGAAATACATTGATTCCAGCCAACCGGCGATCACGGTTGAATACGGGGAATCTCCGTATTGTCCCGGTCCGAAAACAGTAAAGTAGCGCAGGCAGACGGTGTCCAGTTTGTATAGATCGCTAAAAACTTTGCAGAACAGTTCTCCTGTATATTTTTGAAGCGCGTATGGGGATTTGGGGTCACAGGCGTTTTCTGATTCTTTGGTCGGCATTTTTAACGCGCCTCCGTAAACGGACGACGAAGATGAATACATCACTCTTTTTACACCGTGGTTTTTTGCGGCCTCGAGGACCGCTACTGTTCCGGTGATATTGGCATCGGTAGTTTCGGTCGGATTTTCCACTGAATAGGAAACACGGGGAACGGCGGCAAAGTGAAAAACATATTCCGGCTGGTGTTTTTCAAAAATTGCTTCCAGCAAATCACCGTCTAAAATAGAACCTTCGTAAAAGGTTATTTTTGGGTTAATCGCGTCGCGTCGGCCGGTAGCAAAGTTGTCTATGCCGATAATTTCAGTTTTAGGAAATTGAGCTAAAAATTGGCCGACAAAATTACTGCCGATAAAGCCGGCACAACCGGTGACTAAAATTGATTTAGGCGAACTCATTTTCTAATCTTATCCTCTTAGCGAAGCATAAATCAATCCATGCCCGCAAATTGACCGGCAATCATTTTTATCGTAAAGTTTCATCATATTTAATGAGTGAGATTATCGCTGAAGCCGGGGAAAAGAAAATTTTGATTTGTGGAGGAGCCGGATTTATCGGGTCGCATTTTGTTCGCTATTTGCACAATAAATATCTGAATTATAAGATTTTCAATTTTGATCTTCTTACGTACGCTGGTAATTTGGAAAATTTGATTGATCTTGCGTCTAGCAACCGTTACCAATTTATAAAAGGCGATATCTGTGACACCAAGCTTCTGAATGATCTTTTTGAAAAGCATCGATTTGATATTGTCGTAAATTTTGCCGCCGAAACGCACGTTGACCGGTCCATCTTTAATTCGGTTGATTTTATCCATACGAACGTGGAGGGGGTGCATAGTTTGTTGGAAGTGTGTCGAAAATATGGCATTCGAAGATTTGTCCAGATATCGACCGATGAAGTGTATGGTGATGTTAAGGTGGGATTTTCCGATGAGGATGCGCCGCTTCGCCCATCCAGCCCGTATTCGGCTAGCAAAGCGGCGGCAGACTTGATCATCCTTTCTTATGTGCGGACATTTCAATTTCCGGCGGTGATTGTTAGGGGCTCCAATAATTTTGGGCCGTATCAATACCCGGAAAAGTTAATTCCCTTGGCGGTTGTCAGTCTTCTCACTGGTAAAAAAATTCCGACGCACGGAACCGGAGAACAGGTTCGCAATTGGCTCCACGTCTGGGATTTTTGTTCGGCGATTGATGCCGTAACCCACAAAGCGCAGGATGCCCAAATTTTTAACGCCTCTAACGTTTATAAGAAGAACATTGAAGTTCTAGAGGCCATCGCAAAAGTTTTGAAAAAAGACTTGGGCGCGCACAAAATTCACACCAAAGATCGCCCGGGCGGGGATGGCCGCTATGCCCCAGATTCAGCTAAAATTCGTCGCGAACTGGGCTGGTCTCCGCGTTATAGTTTTGATGATCAAATCGGCGAAGTGGTCTCCTGGTATCTCGATAATCGGGAATGGTGGACTAAAATCTTGAATAAGAAAGAAGTTTGGGATCATTATCAAAAACAATTTGAGGCCCAATATTATTAAAAAATAAGTGGTTGGCCCCATCTTCAAGAAACTTTTCAATTATTGGAAGAAAGAAGGCGTCAAATTTGACGCCTTCTATTCCGCTCCATTTTTCTCTCCAAGGCGGATCGTTGGCCTTTTTTTGAATCGTCGGACTAGAGTCACGCGGTACATGCTCGGCGATTTGGCCGGAAAAAAAGTTTTGGATTTAGCATGTGGTTCCGGTATCCAAATGGCGAAAGTGGTCTCGGGGTGTGCCGAAATTACAGGTGTGGATATTTCCGAAGATCTCCTGGCGATTGCCCGGAAGAGATTAGAGGAGCTGCCGAGCAGAAATTGGCGAGTGGTTTCGGCAAATGCCGATAGGTTGCCATTCGGCGATTCTAGTTTTAATCTCGTTTACACTCTCGGTCTTTTGGATTACGTGGAAGATCCGGCGGCGGTGTTAAGTGAGTGTCGGCGGATTTTATATGACGATGGAGCATTGATCTTTACTATGCCGAAAAGTCCCTCGCCATTTTCCTTTTTGCGTCGCGGCCTGGGTTTGTGGATGCGCAAGACAATTTTTGGTTTACCGCCTATTTTGAATGTCAAAACAAAAGCCGAACTTTTTCGTTTAGTAGAGAGCGCCGGGTTAGTCGTTGAGGACGTGAAGTTGATTTGGCAAGCGATGTGGATTGTAAAAGCTAAGCGGGCCACAAGCCGTCAGCTTCGTCCTATTCGCGTTTGTGTTCTAACTTCCCACAACCATTATTACGCGAACCTGATGATCAAAAAAATTCTTACCCATTTTAAGGAAGACTCTTTTGTGATAGTAGAATCGGCGGCGCTTTTATCGGGATACAGTAAGTTGGGAGCCCTTCTACGATATTTTAAAATTTCCGGCGCGCGATATGTATTCAGTCAGATATTTAAATCAATATTCAATACCGCGATGATATTCTTTTCGCGGCTATTTTGCTTAAAGAACCACCGATATTATTCATACAAATTTTTAAATTTCCCCAACGTCGAGATGATGAAAAAGTCGGCTAACGTAAATAGCCGGCAATTCTTAGAATGGTTGTCTCACGACGCGCGGCCGGACTTAATTTTATCCGTATATTTTAACCAAATTTTAAAAAATGAAATCATAAATCAGCCAGCCTTGGGTACTTACAACCTTCATCCCGCGCTTCTCCCGTCATATCGGGGGATCTCCCCCGTTTTTTGGGCGTTGGCGAAAGGCGAGGAAAAAGCCGGCGCTACATTGCATAAGATAATTCCGAAAATCGATGCCGGAGAAATTTTGGGACAGAAAGAAGTGAGTATTTTAGACAACGACACCGAGCATTCTCTCTATGTTAGATGCACTGAAGCCGGGTTTGATTTATTGGTTGATTTTATTCAACAATTAAAATCGGGCATCGCTCCAGCATTAGTTCAGCCCAAGATACTCAAAGAGTCATATTTTTCTTTACCCACCAAGGGGGCGGTGCGGGAATTTGCCGGTCGTGGCAGGAAATTTTGGAAATTTAAGGAACTTATCGGTTTGGAATAATCAATATTTTTTACAGCTGACATATGCGCCTAAGTTTGGTCATAACTTGCTTTAACGAGGCCCCGCATCTGCGGGCAAGTTTTGAGGCGATAAAAAAAACTTTCGTAGTTAATCACGTAGACTGTGAATTTATATTTGTGGACGACAAAAGCATTGATTCTACCAAGGCGGTAATTGAATCGATAATCAAAGAAAATCCTAGCCTGTCTTTTAAGGTGATCCTTCATGAAGCCAATCAGGGAAGGGGGCAATCAGTGATGGATGGCCTGAGAATGGCGAGTGCCCAATTCGTTGGTTTTTTGGATATAGATTTGGAAATTGACGCGCGTTACATTGCGCCCGCCGTTGAGCTCTTAGAAGACGGCAAGGCCGACTTTGTTATGGCTGATCGTTTATATCAATTTTCAGCTGCCGGATTGATTCGAACGATTATAAGTCGCGGATATAATTTACTGGTCCGCGCTTTATTAAGGCTCCCCTTCCGCGACACCGAAGCCGGCTTCAAATTTTTTAATCGCGAAAAAATTTTACCGGTCCTGAATTTGGTTCAAGATCGTCGTTGGTTTTGGGATACTGAAATTGTTGCCTGCGCCTTCAAAAAAGGCTTGAAAATAATTTTGCTTCCGGTGGTTTTTATTCGTAAACCGGAAAAGCAATCCACGGTTAAAATCTTTCGGGATAGTTGGAATTACTTTGTCAGTCTGTTAGCTTTTAGGAAGAGATACCTGTCCTAATAAAGATTCAATGAATATACCTCTCAACAAGCCGTTTTTCGGCAAAGAAGAAGCCAAAATGGCTGCTTTGGCAATTAAATCAGGCAAGGCTGCCGGCGACAACCAGTTTGGTAATTTGCTCAAGAAGGTTCTGCAAAAAAAACTCAAGGTTAAATATGCTCTACCTACCCCGTCGTGTACCGCGGCGCTAGAGTTGGCGATCATGTCTTTGGGCATTGGGCCGGGCGACGAAGTTATCTTGCCAAGCTTCAATTTCTCTTCCGGAGCGGTGGCTATTTTACGTTCCGGGGCGCGGCCGGTCTTCGCTGACATTGATAAGGAAACTTTCTGCGTTGATCCAAGATCGATCGGGCGAGCGATCACTTCCCGGACCAAGGCGATTATGGTGGTTCATTATGCCGGCCACGCCTGTGATATGGACGCGATATTAAAATTGGCTAAAAAATATAACTGTAAAATTATTGAGGACGCGGCTCACGCCATCGGCGGTAAATACAAGGGGCGTTCTTTGGGGACGATCGGCGACATTGGCTGTTTCAGTTTTCACGGAACAAAAAATATTGTCACCGGAGAGGGGGGGGCTTTTGTGACCAACGACCGTAAGATATTTGAGAAAGCAGAGATCATCAGGGAAAAAGGCACTAATCGGCCGGCATTTTTGCGAGGGGAGGCGCCGCAATATTCTTTGATTGACGTCGGTAGCAGCTATCTTTTGGCGGATATTTTGTCGGCGGTGGCAATTGCTCAATTTAAAAAATTGAATGATATAATTAAATTACGAAAACGGCACGCCCGCTACTTTCTAAATAATCTAGCCGATCTGGCGGGCATCATTCGACTACCGATAGTGCGTTCGTTTGCTGATTCCGACTGGCACATCTTTGCGTTATTAGTGGAGCCAAAAAAAAGAGACACCCTTCTCGATTTTCTGAAAAATTCCGGTATTCAGGCCTCTTCTCATTATTTGCCGCTCCATTCGTCGGTATTGGGCATTAAGTTGGGGTGGAACAAAAGAGATCTCCCCAATACGGATTTTGTTAGTAGGGCGATCGTTCGTTTGCCTTTATACCCATCCTTGTCGAAGAAGGAGTTGGACTATATAGTAAAAAAAATTCATGAAGCAGCTCGAAAAATTTTTTAATAATCCGATTGTTTATAATCTCATCCAGCGCATTTTGGCATTTGCCGGCAGTAAGACTGTATATAAAAAAATAGGCGAACTTATTGACGCAAAACCGGAAGTATCGGTTTTAGATGTTGGCTGTGGTACCGGTAAATACACCGAGATTTTTAAAGCTTCTAATTATGTCGGAGTGGATATCAACGACGACTACCTCAATTACGCGCGCCAGCAATACCCATTCGGGCGATTTATAAACATGGATTCTACCAAGCTGTCCTTTGCGGATAATAGTTTTAAATTTGTTTTTTCTGTAAGCACCTTTCATCATTTATCTGATGATCAGGCTGGGCGCACGGCAGAGGAAATGAAACGGGTTTGCGCGGCCGGCGGCACAGTTTACATTATTGATAATGTTTTTCCGAGTAAAATTAATTTTATTGGATATATTTTGTTCAAATTGGATCGCGGGCGATTTCAGCGGAGCTTTTCCAAAATGGATGAGTTATTGTCTCGTCTCGGATTTTCGGTTGTGGACCGGGGGCTAAAAAATAGTTTCCCATATCGGTATACCGTATTCGCGTATAACAAGTAGTTTATGGCCTCCACCATCGAGCGGTATATTTATCGGTGGTGGGCGCAACTTCTTTTTTCTTTTTTATTGGTAGCAATAGTACTTATTCCGGTTTTAAGCGGTAGGGTGGTTTTTGGTGATGACGCGATGCACCTCGTAATACCGCAGCTGGCATTTTATAAGTCCGCGTTGGTAGGAGGAGAAAGCCCATTTTGGAATCCCTATGTGGCGGTAGGATTCCCGAATTTTATCAGCACTGGCCATCCGTTTGCTCCGACGGCGCTATTGATTCGTTTTCTTTCTCCGGTAGACGCGCACTATTGGACCTTATTTGTGTTATTGGCTTTGACACTATTTTTTACCACTCGATTTATTTATGAGCTGGGTATAAATATTTGGGGCGCGTTGATTGGCGCGATGAGCTACGTTATGGCCGCAATCTGGTATACCCAAAGTACTTTCAGCGCTTTGGGAATATTAAACCAAGCAATTATTTTTTGGGCTCTGATCAAGGTATTTAAAGGCAGGGACTTTAAAAGTTCGACTCCATTCATTTTACTCGGGGGTTTAAGCTCCGGATATTTATGGCTATCTATCGGCTACTGGTATAACTTGTATGTATTTTCCGCGGCCCTAGCCTTTGTGGTGTTTCTGGGCCACCTTGATCGGAGAGTATTCAATCGGGTTATCACATGTTTTTTGCTTATGGGGGGCATCGGCGTGATGATTGGATTATTTCAGTTAGTTCCAAGCTATGTAATGTCTCAATATTCAGGCCGAAGCGGCGGACTGGATTATCAAAGCGCGCAGGGGTACGCCATAGGATTTAGGGAGTTGTTGAATTTTTTTCATTTAACGACCCAAAGGGGACTCGATGCCTATCTTTATATGGGCATTGTTCCTCTGATTTTTTTTGCCCAGTCTTTTTGGAGCAAGGATTCATACGCCAAGTTCTTCCGCTGGATTTTTTTGATTGCCTTTGCAATCGCGATTAAAGGATCCCCAGTTTTTTGGGTGATTAACAAATTACCGATTTTTAATATGTTTCAAGGGGCGGCGCGTTTTTTACTGATTGGCGGGTTTGCTGGCGCGGTTTTGGTGGGCGCGGGTAGTGAATATTTTTTGGGATTAATAAAACTTGAGAAGCTGGAACGGGCAAAGCGTTTCATAAATGTTTTGGTTGTGGTTATAGCTTGCGTGATGCTATTTACTGTGCTGATTTTGTGGAATTGGGAAGTTGGTTATTCCGTGCTGGCTTCCCTTTTTTTCTTGATCTTGGCCTATGCGATTTTTGGGTATTTTTTGCAGAAACCGCAACTGTTGGCAGTCCTAGCCCTAGTTGTTATTTTTGATTTTATTTTTGTTTTTTACAGCTTCCATAAGCCATCTATGGTTGCAAGAAAAGATTACCAGCCGGTGTCCAGCGTTACAGATTTTCTGCGACAGGGGGGCGGCAGAATATTTCCGATGTTTGTGGATGATTGGGACGACTCTTATTTTTATCAAATCAAAAACAGCAGCGCGCCACCCGAGGGTCGACAACCTTATTTCTACCGACTTTCTCGTGAGACTTATTGGCCGAACTTCCAGCTACTTGACGGACTGCAGAGCTTGGAGGCAAACGAACCATTGCTGAATGTAGAGATGGGCCGTCTGATGGCGCTAGTCGGTACTCGGCAATTAGTTACTGCCGGCGGAGAGGAGAAGTTGAATAAGCTTTACTTCAAAAAGGATGAGAGGGACTTATCTGCGGCTGAGAGGGTCAAAATTTTTGGACAACGCCTGCCTCTTGTTGATTTTTTGGGGGTCAAATATGTTTTGTCGGCGTACGATCTCAAAGAGAAAGGAGTCGACATTCCCAATTTGAACCTTGTTGCCTATGCGCCTCTAGGGATCATGGGCAATGGCAACCTTCCAATGCCCATGTTTATCTACGAAAATCCCAACGCCAAGCCACTGGCCTATTTTACCCAAGTAACCGCCTTCAAATCTGACCCTGATGAGATTTATAAATTATTCAAAGCCGGCGATTTCAAAGATTTTTACGTGGAATGCTCCGATTGCCAGCCAAAAAATTTCACCGGCGGCGGCGAAATCATCCAGATCAAAAAAGAAAATGGATTAGTTAAACTCCAGACCATCAGCGAAGACAAACAATTTCTGGTTT
>CAYHBX010000014.1:0-18719 GCA_964355005.1 uncultured Candidatus Saccharibacteria bacterium
AAAAAGTTTTCTTTTCCTTTTAGAAGAAAAAATCCGGCGCGCGCAAAATCAGAAATGCAGAGAAAACTTTTTTGCTGGGTTGCGAGTGGTAGCGAGCGGCGGCGGGCCGGCTTCCTTAGTGGGGGTTTTCCGCAAAATGGGTTCTGACTTTTTCAAACAAACACCACAGATTTAAAAACAACCGCGAGAATAGTTTTTGAGCAGCATATCTCGGAGGCGGTTCAAGCCGGTTTTTGGTTAAACTTTATCCTTAACCAAAATTGAACTGCCGAGAGCAAAGAGTCCTTTTTGGCGCTGGCCAAAAAGAGCTCTGGTGATGCGAAAGAACTATTTGAGCTACTTCGTGTAGTAGAAGAACTCCAGAATTATCAAGACAAACCAGCCGACTTGCAAGACGAAAAAGAGGATGATCTGGATAAGTTCCAATAACTCATGACTGGTGATGCTGAAATTCTCGGCGACGATGTCATAAATATCTTCCAGCGATTCCAGCTTGCTGTGGACGGTTTTCTGCCAATCGGCCAGCTTATATTTCTTTGACGCCAGATCGTAAAGCCGGGCGGAATACCAATCCCCGATCAGTTTAATGTCGCGGTCAATTGCTTCAAAGTCCACGATGGAACGGCGGCGAGTTTCAATAATTTCACGGAATTCTTTGGTGAGGTTTCTCCGGTTCAGAAGCATGTTTTTCCGGTTGGCGACATTGGCGAATTTCGTCACCCGCCCCAGCCGCTCATCCAGGTCGCGGTCCAGCACGCGATAGCGCAACAGCTGAAGATTCGCCACCTGGAAAAGATCAATGATGTCATCAATCTCCCCCGTGGTGTCAAAAACGAATGCCCCATCCCAGTCCACGATGACCAAGTCGTTGCGGGCGTATTTAATTTGCGCCGACAAAGTGTATTCAATTTCTTTTTCATCCAATGGCTCCCTCTCAGATTTCAAAAAAGCGGCGATTGCTTCGCTCTTCGTCAAAAACTGCTCCGGGTCGCCTTTGTAGCCGGAAACCAGGGCGATGGAATACTCTTCACTCAACTCGGGCTTGCCGCCGCGCTTCTGGGAAATCTTATTACAGCCGTAGATCAACTCTTCCCGCAGCTTAAAGGCTTCTTGGGAAAAAATATCTTCCACTTCAATGGAGGCCTCAACTAAAAGATTGTCGGGGCGGTAAGAACGGATGAAAAACTCCACCTCCCGATCCCCAACTTTCAACTTTTCCTTAGCCGATTCAAATTGTTTTGGAATAGACGACTCATAATACTGCGGGGCGCTCTGAATGGGTTTTTGCTCTAATTCCACCCCTTTTTTGACTTTGGGGGATTCGGAGATAACAAATGAGATAAGGCGATGGGCCATTTGTTCTAATTATACCTCTTTTTCTAGTGCCTAATTCTAGTCGTCATAAGCCGCCGGCCAAACGTTGTACCCTTCCAGCTGAAGACCATCGGAACGCACCACTCGGAAACACATCAACTCCGCGCTTTCAATAGATTTGATCCGTAGAGAGATATCCCACAACGCCGGAGTGTCGGCGGGAATAGCAGCATTCAGATTCACAATGGAGTTAGTTTCCTGATAAGTTTGCGGGATAGCTACGCCATAAAAAGGATCTTCTATTTTAGTTGCCATCAACACCTTGTCGTTAACCGACGGATTATTGAAAAATACTACCCGATCGAGCGTCTGCAGGTCTTTATACTGATCATCCGGCAAATTGTTGCAAAGCGCGCTGGTATCCAATCCGAGAGAAGCGGCGCCTACCGCCGGCACACTGACCGCTCCCTGTAATTTAAACTTTCCGTCTCCCCGCGCCACCTGGGCGCGGCTAGCTAACAACGCCAACCGCAATCGAACCTGCCCATCACCCGGCAGAAGACTGTTTCGTAAAGGTTTGTTAATTTCCGCCAACGGTCGGCCCGGAATTTCACCATCATCATTAATAAACCAGCGGAAACCGGTCTGACTGATCAATGACTTGGTTACCACCGAAGAGATAGCGGGATTCCAGGAGGTGCTTTTATCGCCGCAACGGATCTTGTAATTAGTGGACGCGCCGGGGAAATTGAAATACCCCTTGCCGATAACATCCACGAAACTCTCGCCGTCTTTAACTACCGAACAGCCGTTCGGATCGTCGCAGCGGAAGATCAAAGTATGCGAAATAGTGCCGACAGCGTTATCAAATGCCTGAATTGAACAGGCGGGGGCGGAGACTAGAGACTCGGCCGGCGCCGGTGTTGGAGCCGGCTTTGCCGCCACAACGGGTGCCGGTGCCGGGGCGGACGGCGCTTGCTGAACTTCCCTAACAATCACTTTTTCCACAATCCGCTCGATAACCTGGATGATCTGTTGAGGCTGGGGAATTCCCGGAGCGGCAATAACTACGGGAGCGGGAGCGACCGGTTTGGGCAAGGGGGTCGGAAGAGGCTTCACCGAACCATAACCGTCAGCAAGTTCCTTTGATGGCGTAAAGGGTTTTTTAAACGGGTCAAACCGCTCCATTAGCCGTATCCAAAAGGGCGAGGTGGCTTCATTATACGGACTGTCTTTGGCGGGCGTTCCGGCCAATTTCTTTTTATCGTTCTTTTCAAAAATTGACCTGAAGATCGAGTGGGACTCCGCTATTTCTCCGGATGATCCCTTGGCGGGGCTTCCCGTGCCCGGCAATTCACCTTCCAATCCTCCAGACGCTGCATTTTGGCTAGCCGAAGAGAGCGAACCGGATTCGTCCAATTCTTTAGTGGGCGCTCCGATACTGACCAACCGGTCAAATTCTTCGGGACTCAATGGCAAATTTTCCCCGGCTTGCGGCAACCGGATCGCGTAGATCATACCCAACCCGAACACTAAAACCACGGCCGAGATAAGGGCATATTTTGGAAGCGCGTTCATTCTAATTAAAGTCTAACAAACGGAAAGCGACACTAAAGAAGTTATCCACAAAATCACCTTTCAAATCTTCCGAAATGCTATAATTATTGAAAAGGTCGATTAAAGACTCTTGAATACAAATGATTATTGAAAATTGGCTTAATGTTTTGAGGGCGTCCATCCAAGAACTTTGGATCACGGTTGCCAACTTTCTCCCCTCTTTGATCGGCGCTTTAGCTGTTTTTATCGTCGGCTTGATCGTCGCCGCAGTGTTGGAGAAAGTAGCGGAAAGATTGATTTTCTACATTCGCTTAGATATCCTCCTGAAAAAGGTTGGTCTTGAGGCGATCGTGGAAAGAGCCCATATGAAACTGAATTCCGGCCACTTTGTCGGGAAGATAGTTTATTGGTTCTTTGTTTTAGCTTTCCTTTTGGCCGCTTCCGATATTCTGGGATTTTTCACGCTTTCGGCTTTCTTGAGGGATGTCCTAAGTTACATTCCACAGGTCTTGGTAGCCATGCTGATCCTGTTGGCGGCTTTCGTGCTTGCTAACTTCCTCCGCGGTTTGGTTCGCGCTTCAGTTATGAGCGCTAATCTGCACGGCGCGAAAGGATTGGGTATGCTTACCTGGTGGGTGGTGATGATCTTCGGCTTGTTGACTGCTCTAGTGCAGCTCGGCGTCGCCGTCAGCATCATCAACACTCTCATCACCGGATTGATCGCGATGATCTCTCTGGCCGGTGGCTTGGCTTTCGGCTTAGGCGGCAAAGAAATGGCCGCGAAATGGCTGCAGAAGGCGGAGGATGAGATAGAACATCGTCCTTAAAGCAAGTTGTCAGAAAAATCAAAGATCCCCGTTTGTGTCGGGGATTTTTGATTTTTATACTCAAAAGCGCTAGATTATCTCCAGCTCATTCATCGGGAGAAAAACCATGCCCATCATGGAGAATCGCTATTTCTTCGCGGATTCCAACGGAAGACCGGTGGAATTGATCGGAACCCTAAGATGGGCCGGCCCGTACTGTTTTCAATGCGACATCAGTCTGGTAACCGGCCAACCGGGCGGCTATAATGTCGCCTTAAACCCTATGAAATTCATCGTTTTCCAGCATGATAGCTGTCCGGTCTGCGGGCGTGACACCAACAACAATAACGGCTTGCAGGATGCCTGGGGACCGACTGACGCGGAGCTGGTGGAGAGGAAACGGTATCAGGGACCCGTTTGGTACGCCGCGGCCTTCATCTACAACTTTCCAAAAAGCAAAGTCTATAATCTGCAAAAGGAAACTCAAGTCGTAGACTCGCTGGGAAATCTGATGACGGCGGATTTTTTCCAAAGGAATGTGCTAAAGGAAGTGAAGTTCCATTTTTACACACCTAAAAAATGACCCGCGTGGGTCATTTTTTATTACTTCTTTTTTCGGAGAAATGTCGGGATGTCCCAAATATCTTCTTTCTTTTTCTCCTTAGCGTCCTTTTCAGCCAAAGTTTTACTCCCATTTCCATTAGAGAATAATTTTTCTTCGGCGACGACCGGCTTAGCTACCGGAGCTGATTCCATATTGAACAAAGACGGCAGGGATACATCATTATTCTTTAGGGCCGTGCCGTTAAACCCGGTAGCAAGCAAAATCACCTTCACTACGCCCTTGCGGAGCTTGCGATCATGATACGCGCCAAAAATTATCTTCGCCGAAGGATCCACGGATTCCCCAATGACTTTGGCGATGTCGTGTATTTCATTCAAGCGCATATCCTTTCCGCCGGAGACCGCGAACAAAATTCCTTTCGCGCCATCAATGGAAGTTTCTAATAAGGGAGAATGGATAGCCTGATCAACGGCAGTCAGCGCCCGCTCTTGCCCTGCAGAAAGTCCGATGCCGACAAGAGCCGATCCGGCATCCTTCATGATGGCTTTCACGTCGGCAAAATCCACGTTCACTATACCCGGCATAGCGATCAACTCGGCAATTCCTTGGACGCTGTAACGCAGAACATCGTCAATATACTCAAAAGCCTTTATGATCGGGGTGTCTTTTTTAATTATGCTAAAAATCCGGTCATTAGGAACAACAATTAAGGTATCTACTTTCTCTTTGAGCTTCAGTAGCGCCTCCTGGGCAATGCGATTGCGTTGAGCGCCCTCGAAAGCGAACGGCCTAGTAACCACGGCAACCGTCAGCGCTCCCTGCTCTTTAGCGGCCTCGGCGACTACAGGAGAAGCGCCCGAACCGGTACCTCCGCCCAATCCGGCGGTAATAAACACCAAATCGGCGCCTTTGATCGTCTCTACTATCTCGGACCGGGTCTCTTCCGCGGCTTGCCGGCCTAATTCCGGATTCATTCCCGTCCCCAAACCCCGAGTAAGATTCTTTCCGATATAAATTTTATGCTTGGCTTTGCAATAGTCCAGATCTTGGGCATCGGTGTTAATGGCCACAAACTCAACGGACTTGATATCAAAATCCTCCTGCATGCGGGAAATAGCATTGCCTCCCCCTCCCCCTACTCCGATAACTTTGATCTTAGCGGAATAGTCAAAATTAGATTTTTTATTTGTCATGTCTAAGGTAAAAACGAACGGAATAATCTCTTTAGAAATCCAACGCTATCAAACATCGCCGAACTTTCATTACGCTCGGCACCCATCAGCACCAAACCAATAGCGCAGGACATTTCCGGCTCTTCTAACTGGGACATCATGGAATTATCGGGCAGATCCAGCTCCGGCAGATCGGGCACTCCTATCTGAGCGCTGAGCCGAAGTTCCTGCTTAGCCAGATCAACTATGCCAGGCAATTTAGAACCGCCTCCCGTCAGGATGATTCCCGCCGGAAGCTTCGCTGACTTACTGATACATTTTAATTCATTATTTACGAATTCCAAAATCTCGGCAAGACGCACTTCTATTACTTCGGAGATAAAACGGCGAGAAGTCGTTCCCTTCGCTGATGGGTCGTATTTTTTTAAATCCACTACTTCACGGACCGGTATCTCTTTGGCAACCGCGAAACCCAGACTCAATTTTATACTTTCCGCGGCCGCTACGGAAGTTTTTAATCCGATCGCCAGATCATTGGTGACATTGCCGGAACCAACCGGAAAAACGGCGGTGTGCAGTAATTTTCCTTCTTCATAAACCGACATGCCGGTCTTACCGAACCCGATGTCCAACAGAACCACACCGAGATCTTTCTGATTTCTGGTAAGAATGGCTTGGCTGGAAGACAGCGGAGAAAAGATCAACCCGGAAACCGCGCCGCCGGCGCTTTCAACGCACTTGGTCAAATTTTTTATCGCTGGAGCAAAAGAATCAATTATCAGACTCTGCACCTCTAGACGGTTTCCCACCATGCCAAGCGGATCACGGACATCGGGAACGTCATCAACTATGTATTCTTTGGTAACCGAATGAACGATCATCCGGTTCAGGGGCAACTTGACCGCCTGTGATGCCTCAATGGCGCGGTCAATGTCATCTTTATAAATTTCAGAGTCGGCGCGTGAAACCGCCACTATCCCGCGCGAATGCTGAACCCGGAAATCCGGGCTGCCGACGGAGAGGTAAATGTTCTTAGCCGCGTTTTTGGATATTTGTTTTATCTCCCCCAGCACTTGGCTGATGGCGCGGGTCGCTTCCGGAAGATCGTCAACGATCCCCCGACGCATACCGGCGGACGGCATTTTTAAAACCTTAATCAGGGATAATTTTCCCTTTTTATTTATCTCGGCTACTACCGCTTTAATGCTGTGTGAGCCGACATCAAGTCCTACGATAGAATTGGTCATTTCGTAATTGAGTGATCAAGAACCAGGCCGACTCATTACTCAATGACGGCCGGCTTAATCGCTGAATAACTTAGCTGATAATTGCTGCTCCCGTTTTTCCATTCTTATTCTATCACTTTCCTTTTTATGGTCATAGCCCAGCAAGTGCAAAAAACCGTGGATAAACATATAGGCCAGTTTTGCCTGAATTTCTAATTTCGAATTTCTAATTTCTAAATAAGAAAATGGTTCCTTGGCGATAAAATCCGGGTTCAAATAAATTTCACCCAGGGGTTTCAAATTCGTGTTGGGGTAGGGGAAGTTTTTGGGCGCGGGAAAAGCCAGAACGTTCTTGTTCATAAATTCTTTGCCTACCAAATAAACCTCACAATAAGAATTTTCCTGCCGAAGCTCCTTAGCCAAACCACGCGCCAGACGGCGTAATAAACTTTTATACTTATCAAACCGTCGATGACCGCTTACTAATAACAATTTCATCGCCATCGCCACTAGCCGGAGAGTTTCTTTCTGACCGCCTCGCTGACCATGGAAGAGTCGGCTTTGCCGCGCAATTCTTTCATCACTTCTTTCATCACCGGGCCGATCTCCTTAGTTTCGAGCTTAGAAATGATGCCGCCGACGATCTTCTCCACTTCTTCGGCAGACATCTGTTCCGGCAAAAATTCTTGGATAAGCGCCAGCTCCCCTTTTTCTTTCTCGGCTAATTCGGGACGGTTCCCTTTCTGGAAAGCATCGGCGGCTTCTTTACGTTTTTTGGCTTCTCCCATAAATAACTGAAGGGTCTCCTCGTCGGTCAACGCGGACTCTTTGCCTTGCTGTTGTTTAGCGATCTCCTTGTTATTGATAGCGGCGATCAACATGCGAAAAACACTGACCTTAGCGGCATCGCCGGCCTTCATTGATTCTTTCAACTTCGCGGAAATTTGTTCTTTTAAAGACATGCTCAAAGTTTATAAAGTCTATAAAGTTTGTAAAGTTATAAAGTTTTCTACTTTATGAACATTATGAACTTTTAGCCAGCGCTCCTCGCCGACTAGATTTTCCCGAGCTTTTTGGCTTTCTCGTATTCAACTTTCTTCTGAACGCGGTGCAAAGCCGAAAGCTTTCGCTTCAAACGATTCTGCGGGCGGTCGTGAAAACGGCGCTTTTTTGCTTCGCGCAAAACACCGGTTTGCTGAACACGTTTAATAAAACGGAATATAAGCGAAGTCGGATTTTCCCCCTCTTTTTTTCGTACTTCCATCCCACACATAACAAAGAGTTTACGCGTCCCTTACATAACTTAATTATGTGAGGGGTAGATTCGCTCCTTGTTTTTAGATAATTGTTATTAGTTTATAAATTTATGACTTACGACTCTCTATGAAATACCCACAACGCTCTTTGTTATGTGTGGGATCCATAGTTCTCAATACTATCCAAAAATCGCTTACTTGTCCAGAGCAGGATGCGGCATCGCGTCCACGTCTTCTTTTCTGCTCCAGCCACCCAGTAAATGCAGGTGCAGATGATCAATGACCTGACCGCCTTCGCGGCCAACATTAAAAACCAGCTTATAACCCTTTAGTCCGAGCCTGGCCGCCACCGCTTTAGCCGCGTAGATTACTTCTGAAATGATCTTATTATGATTTTCCTCCAGATGCGCTATGGATTGGATATGTTCCTTTGGAATAACCAAATAATGCACCGAGGCGGAAGGGTGAATATCTTTGAATACCAAAACTTGCCCGTCTTCGTGAATAATTTCTGCCGGAATCTCTTTTTTGGCAATTTTACAAAAAATACAGTCTTGCATCGAATTATGAATTAAGAATAACGAATCATGTATTTAAAAGCGTAATTCATCATTCGTAATTCTTTATTCCGCGCTAGCGTAGCTTACGCTTAAGTACATCCACGATCTTTTTCATCGGGACGGTTTCCTGCGCGCCACTCTTCATATCCCGGATGATAATGGACTGCTCAAAAACTTCCTGCTGGCCAAGGATCAGGGACATTTCCGATCCTAGTTTATCGGCATTTTTTAGTTGGGCCTTCAACGATTCCTTGCCGAGTGATTCGTGAACGTCAATATTGGCTTTCCGCAATTCTTCGATCAGGCCGATCGCCTTCACTTTCGCCAAATCGCCCATATGCACTAAAAATATCTTCGGCTTAGCTCTGCTGATCAGATTGATGTTGCGCCCCTTGATCACCTCCAATACCCGCTCCAATCCAATCGCCCCCCCAACCCCGGGAGACTGCCGGCCACCCAAGGAATCAATCAGATAGTCATAACGGCCGCCACCGCCCAAAGCGAAATCAAACCCCTGGGTAGTGATCTCAAAAACCGTTTTGCTGTAGTAATCAAACCCCCGGACAAGAAACTGGTTCAGACTGTAGGGAATTTTGGTTTCCTCAAGAAATTCCAGCAATTTTTTGAAATGACGCTTGCAGTCGTAGCACATGCCATCCAAGATGCTTGGCGCTTCCGCTTTCAGTTCAATGCAGGAAGGAACTTTGCAGTCCAAAAGCCGCATCGGATTAGTTTTTAACCGACGTTGGCAATCGCCGCAAAGCTTTTTCTCCTTAGTCCGGTAATAATCAGTCAGCTTTTTCCGGAAACCGGGACGGCAACGCTGGCACCCGGTACTATTGATCTGCAATTCCAAATCCCGGATCTTTAGCGCTTCCAAAAAGCGCAGGCAGGCCAAAATTACCTGAATATCATAGACCGGCTCATTTTCGTTGCTGATGATCTCGAAACCGGCCTGATGGAATTGGCGTAATCTACCCGCTTGAGGCTGTTCGTAGCGAAACATCGGCCCCTCATAATAAAGTTTCAAGGGCTGGCCGAGATGGCTTAGGCCATGCTCAATGTAAGCGCGGGCGATCGGCGCCGTGCCTTCAGGACGCAAAACCAATTCATCGCCACCCTTAGTTTTCAATTCAAACATCTGTTTTTCTACCACGTCCGAGGCCTCGCCTAACGGCCGCTTGAATAGTTCGGTCTTCTCTAGGATCGGAGTATCGATACGTAAAAAATTATAGTAGTCGGCGATCTCTTTGCCGGCCTTGCGTATTTTATCCCAAAGCGGCTGATCGCCCGGAAGCAGATCGCGCATGCCCTTGGGGGCAGAGATCATTTGCGGTTTACTTTTTTTAATAATTTTCGCCATGTTTGATAATATCTAATTCATTCAACGGCAAGACTCGCAACCGCGCCAAGCCGATAATATGCTTTTTTTCTATCGGCCCCCAGCTGCGGGAATCAAAACTATTATAACGATTGTCCCCAACAACGAAATACTGACCGGTTTTCAGAACACCTTTGTACGCCCCGGAAGTTCCTCCTTCGCGATAGACCGATTTACCCTCGCTGGAAACTTCAATTGTTCCATTATCTACTACTACCCGCTCTCCGGGCAAGCCCAGTATCCGTTTTATGAAAAAAGTTTTGGTGTCTTTGGGAAAACGAAAGACGATTACGTCTCCCCTTTCCGGTTCGCGGAAGCGGTAAGTGAGCTCGTCAATGATCAGATAATTTCCGTCCTGAAAATTCGGCTCCATGCTGGCCCCACTGACCAAAAAAGGCTGGGCGATAAAAGTCCGGATAACAAAAACCGCCGCCAGCGATATCAGCACTACTTCTACGATCTCCCAAATGGATACAAGGAGCTTACGCATCAAACTAATTGTCTTTAATTATCGTAGATTGTGATAAAATGAGCAAATGGAATTAGATATCAGTAAAATTAAGTTAGTTATCGGGCTTGGCAATCCGGATAAACAATACGAGAACACCCACCACAACGTTGGTTTTTTGTTTGTAGACTTTTTAACAAAAAACCAACAAGCTCTAAACTCTAAACCCGAAATTCTAAAATCGGATGAGTACATGAATAACTCCGGAAAATTCGTGGCCAAGGAAACGAAAAAGGCGCACGCCAGCCCAGAGGAATTATTGATCGCTCACGACGATAGCGACCTTGAAATTGGTAAATACAAGATTGATTTCGGACGTGGCGCCGCCGGCCATCACGGCATTGAGAGTATTCAACAACACCTAAAAACGAACGATTTTTGGCGGTTGCGGATTGGTATAAGGCCGGCTAACGAAATTACCCGCCAGAAAGCCGAGGAATTCGTTTTGAAAAAAATCAGCGCCGCCGATAAGGCAACGCTGAAAAAAGTTTTTGAGGAAATAGTTGAAAAATTGAAGTAAAAAAAAGCCGCCTAATCGGCGGCGGGGCTGGACTTGCTGCAATGACGCTCAACAACCTCTTCGATGACGGGGTATTCCGACCGGCCGTAGCAACTCGGAACGGTGTAATGGTACAAATTCTTTTCCGAATTATAGGCTAAATCAATGATTGCGGCCCCTCGACTGGCGAGCTCTGTGTTGATCACGGTCTTGAGTGCCAACAACCTCTTTTGCAGGGCGGTCGGCTCCGCCATCTTCCCGACTCCTGAAGTGATATCAATGCAGGTGGTGCTGACAATCTTGTGGCATTTTACGGTAACCGACATTCCGCTCCTCCTTAAATGAACAGACTGGTATTGTACTACAACCAAAAAAATAAAGCAAGCCCACCTACTATTCCCGGGAATAGTACCTAGCGCTTATCTTTTCGAATAAAAATCGTCAAAATCTATCTTGGCCAATTTTAAAATTCCCCGAAGCGTACCTATAGCCAACTGCGGATGTATTGGAATGATGGTTGTGATCGCCACGCCGCCAACCTTCTTGCGCAATTTCACATGGCTGCCTTTCTGCGAAACAACAAAAAATCCAAATTCTCGGCATAGAATTTTAACCACCCCCTTCCCGGAAAACGTTTTAGACATTCACCTCGGCAGTTGTCACCAACGGTGCCTCCTTATGCAAATACTTCTTAGCTCTAGGCATATCTTCCAAATAAAGCTCCACCGCTTCTTTCAAATTCCTTTGAGCATCCTCAACATTTTTCCCCTGGCTAACCACCCCCAGCTCAATAGCGGTCGCGACGAACAACTTACCTTCTTTATTTATAACGCTAGTGTATTTGTAACTCATGTTTTTATTGTGCCAAATATTCACTTTATTGGCTAGCCCCGAAAACCTTATCAACCTATCAACTTACAAACTTATCAACTAGAATTTCAGCTAGAAAACCCCGCACCTTTGCTGTGAAGTATTTCTCGGCACAAGATCATACGAACTGCACCGCCTGCGGCTTTACTTGATTTAACGCGGCATTTACCTGGCAAAAGGTACGGGGTTAAGGTTTTCTAGATAAATTTTGTTCGCCTTGTCCGCTCCAAAATTTATAGAAAGCCCTTAATCTTAAACTGCAAAGTAAAGGAAACCGTGCCGTCGGAGTTGACTTTGATATTGGAGAGAGGCAAAACTACGTCCTGGAAATTAACTTCTTTGGCCATCAGATTTTTGAAATTAATGACCGTAGAATCATTACTCGCCTTAGCGATCATTAATGCCGATAAATTTTGATCAATATATAGTCGGTCAATTTTAACATTCTGGCCGGTAAGGGACCGGATGTTGGCAAGAATTTTATCGTATAACGGAGACCATGGCCGACTTAATTCCTGGGCGGCCAAAGCGCCGGAAACATCTCGGTTAAATTTCTGAACCTCTGACTGCAAAGCTTGAATCTCGCTTAACGATACCAAACCGCGGGATTCCAGATCGCTTTTGATCTGCGCCGAAGTCCGGATCAGAAAAACATCAGAAACGCCAAATACTATCGCCACGAACCCCAGAACAAATAAGGCGATATTGCGCCAGCCACTGATGAAATTCAGCGCCATCTGGCGATAATAGCCGACATCCACGCCCGTACCGGTTAATGTCAGTTCTTTGTCGCGTCCTCTCGGGATTCGCCCCCTTAAAGCCGCGCCAAGAGTTCCATACCAGATCGGGGTCAGCTGATTAAATTTCCCGACGGTCAAAATATCCGCGTCAATCCCAAAATCTTTCTTGATCGCTTGAGTAAGCGGGCGGCTCAAAGGATTTTGGATCATTGCTACGTTTTTAATAGCCCCGCCCCATTTGCTGGTATAAAAATTAAGAACTTGCTTGGCTTGGTTCATCATAAATTCCAAAACACTACCCGCTTCAAGTTTCCGCCCGCCAATCTCATTTTGAATGGCCGCCCAGGAATGGAAATAGCTGAAATAGAGATGCCCGCTCTTAACAATAAGAATATCCGGCCCGTCAGCGGCTAAATGCATAACCAAATACGGAACATCCGCCCGGAGATCGGCGGAGTACTCTTTAATGAGCCGCATCAGCGACAAACCGGTAAACTCTACGGCGATCGCGTCAAAATTAGATTCTCTTAAAACAACAAGAAAATCATCAACGTCCTTGTTGCTGATAAAAGCTCCCAATGCTTCCACCTGGCCTCCCTTGGCCTCACCGATCAGCTGATAATCAAAATAAGCCTGGCTCGGATCGATCGGAGAGATCATTTTCAGATTCAACTGGGCGGTTTCCTTCAGATTTTTCTCCGCTACCTGCGGCATCGAGAAAAATTGAGTATAAACAACAGAAGCCGGCATTATCAGCACGGCATGAATTATCTTTTTCGGTTTGGCAATCTGCCGATGCAAAGAGCCGAGGGAAGCGATGAGTTTTTCCCGATCAGTAATTTTTCCGTCAACAATCACACCCGGCGGTAATTGCACGGAAGCCTGCTTGGGTTTTCCATCCTCCAGGATCAAATACCGCAAAGCCAAGTCGGACACTTCTAGCCCGCCGATGGAAGGAGCCGGATTTATGTAACGCAATAAACTCGCCATATTTTAAAGTGGAACTTCCGCGATTGAATTGACCGCCACCTGTCCGTCTGTCGTGATCGTTAGAACCGCTTCAACCCTGCTTTTTTTATTCAAAACACTGGCGGTAGAAGTCACTTTCGCCTGACCGGAACCGAGGCCGGGGCAGGTCACATTGCAAACTGTTACCGCGGCAGTGCGGCCGTTGGCAACTTCCACGGAGTAGGAGCCGTAAAAACTTTTGTTGCGCACGACCCGGATAATCGCGTCATCAGCTCCGGCGCGCGCGGCAGCCAACGCCTCGGCGGTCAGACGGGAAGCAAAATTAGTGATATTGAAATAGTAAGTTAAAAAAGCGCTGGCAATGGCAATCTCAATAATGATGCCGCCAAGTAGAAGCATCGTAGGCAAAGTGGAAACTCCACTTTGCCTACGTTTAAACGTTGCAACGTTAAAATGTTTAGACATTTTTTACGGGCTATAATTTATGACCACATCCTCAACCTTGGGAGTCTTGCCGGAATCCCAATGCAAATAAACTTTATAGCGGAAGTAACGCTTATTGTTGTGATCCTTGGGATTCAAGCGGAACTGCTCGCCAGGGTTGGCCTCATACGCGCTGTCGGTATTTCCTTCAGGAATGCCGGAAGCGGCCGGACCAACATAGACCCACGGACCATCCGGATCGTTAGAAGAAGCGATCTGAATACCAACCGCCGTACCGACCGGCTGTTCGCCAAGCCACATCACCGTGTTTAAGGCCGCGCCATTCTGCACTTTTGTATCAAAAATACTGGAGATCAAATAGGTGCCATCATCAAAAGTTGTGCCACCGCCTCCACCTCCTCCACCGCCGGAACCGCTACCGGTAGGCCCGCCGCCATCAGAATCCGGAACGCCCGAATCAGGAGTCCAGGAAGTTTTTACTTTGTAACGTCCGTCATCAGGGCCGGCAGCCGGACACTGATCGCCGATGCCAATATTAGTGCAATTAAAACTAATCCACCCAATGACGTCATTCCAAGCCCAACCGCTGAAATCTCCACTGGAACCATCAATTTTTACCTGATAGGTAGGGCTGGCCGGACAACCGCCGGTCGCGCCGGAACCAATGCCGTCATTGCCGCAAAAACTAATCCAGCCGACATTATCATTCCAAGCCCAACCAGAAAGATTGCCGGCGCCATCATTGGAAACACCCCACGATCCGGCGGCACCGGTGCAGGTGATAACCGAGCAATCAAGCGCTATTAAACCGACCTGCAAAGCATTGGCGGTTCCCGTCAGCGCGCTGTTGCTCACCGTAACGCTGTCGCCATTATAAAAATCAACCCAACCCGCAAGGCCGGTGCCGCCGGAAATGCCCGCGCCTCCGCCGCCGGACCAGGCGAAATGCTCAATGTCCGTCGGACTGATGTTTCCGGCGAAAGCCACGCCGACAGAAAGTAAAAAGTAAAAAGTAAAAAGTAAAAAGCCGACTGACGACAGGAGGGAAATTTTTGTTTTTGCGTTAGTGGTCATTTTTTTAAAGTCCTATCTTTTTCAAAGCGCCATCTCCGGAAAAATTCACCCCCGAAGAAGCGGAGAATTTATCGTTAATGGAAATTTCGCCGCCGGGAAGAGTAGGAAAAGTCTCCTGCGGTTTTCCTCCGTCCCAGTCAGTTTGTTTGAAAATTAAATTCCGGCTGCGGGTAATATACCGGTTCACGGTAACATTTGCCGTCTCGCCGCCCTCTGTCCAAGTAGTAATAACAACAATTTTTTTAGTTGACGGGTCTTCATAAGTGGAAGCGGACGCGGCCTCAATGGCTTCGGTGGATTGATTACGGTGCGCCGCTTCAACCCGAAACGCGGTGGAGAATAGCAAACCATCAACTGTTTCCGGCGCCGATCCGTCTTTACGCTCAAATCCCGGCGGTTTGGGAAGCAGATTATAATCAGAACCCGGAATAATGCCCGATACCGCGTCAATGTTGTGCCAATCGGCGGCGGCAAAAACCGCGACCCTGTCCAGCATTGCCTGGCTCAGAGCGGAAGCGGTCTGGATGTTTTTATTCTGAACATTAGAACGAAGGGTGAAGGTAATCGTAGCCGCCGCTCCGCCGATCAAAATAGCGCCGATGGCAACGCCAACCAAAATTTCTATCAAAGATTGGCCCCGGTTGCCGGCGAAAAAATTATTTCTGCTCAATTGTTCCTTGCGCATTTATGGTAATAGTCCGGAAAACCGTATCATCGTTGGACAACTTAATTTTAACCTCCGCCGGCGAGACGGGCAATCCACTAACTTTGAAGAATGACACATTGGCGGTCGGCGTATCCAACGCTACTCCGGACGACAAACTGACCTTTTCTATGGGCACGGCTGGGTCGCCCCCAAAAATCCAATAAGAATCCGACCCGACAACGTTCTCAAAATGCACACCCCAGGATAAACCGTCCTCCTGACTGACCGAACGCGCTTGCGCGTCCCGCAGGACGGCAACTATTTTTTCCGCGGAAAGCGACAAGGCCTGATGACTTCTAAAACTCCAAAGCATCAAAAATCCCCCGGTGGCCAAAATGACGCTGATCCCCAGCACTACTAGAATTTCTATTAAGGTAAACCCTTTGGACATAATGCGAAATTTATATTTATGCGAATTATACGAACTTTGTAATGCTGCCTGTGCGAATTGGGCGAGTTGTTCGCATGATTCGCATTCTTTGCCTAGTTCGCATTAGCATTAGAACTGCGTGACCAGCTGGTAGATCGGCACCAGAATGGAAAGGGCGATCAGAGCGATCACACCTCCAATCAATATCAGCAACATCGGCTCGATAAAAGCCACCATATTTTTAACCGAAGCGGAAATTTCCGAATCGTAAAAGTCGGCTAAAGTTTTCAAAACTTGGTCCAAGTGCCCGGCTTTTTCCGAAATTGCCACCAGATTAGCCACTACCGGCGGAAAGACCGGCTCGCGATTGAAAGCTTCGCCAAGCGTCAAACCCTTGGCAATTCCCTCATTGGCAATTCGTAGCAAAGCTAATTTCACTTCCGGATGAACCACCGCGTCAGCGGTAATATTCAAAGCTTCCAGAATAGGCAGGCCGGCCCCCATTAAAGAACTCAAGGTCGCGGCGAAACGCTGGAGCGCGATCTTGTAAACAACTTCTTTGACCACGGGAATTATATTCAGCAACGCGGCAATGAACCGCTTCCCCGCTAAAGTGCGGGCGATGAATATCCAGCCGCCGAATATCACTACCGCCAAAACAGCCAGAATGATCCCAATGTTATTACCGATAGCGGAGCCGACCGAAAAAACTATCTGAGAAAATACCGGCGGTTCAAATCCGCCGCCTTCAAACACGGACGCGATCCTCGGTATCGCGAAACTCACCAAAAATAGCAGAACAAATAATGACAAAACGAACAAAATAACCGGGTAAATAAGAGCGGATCGGATCTTTCCCTGCAACTCATGCTCCTTTTCCAAACTAACACTTAAGTCATCGAAAACTTTTTCTAAATTTCCGGAGGCCTCTCCAGCTTTGACTAAATTAACGAAAACGGGAGAAAAATATCGTGGGTATTGCGCGAAGGTCTGGTAAAAAGGCTGGCCCTTCTCCAAATTGGTTCTGATCTCCAGCAATAATGACTTGATGACCGCTTTGTCAAAATTAGCGATCAAAATATTGATAGCGCGGAAAAGATCGGTGCCGACCCGCAACATCAAAGCCAGATACCGGGTCAAAAATATCTTATCGGTAACATTGATACGCTGGCCGAAAACACTCTTGCCCTTGGCTCCGGTCGATCTTTCTCCGGATACCGAGATAGGCTTTAATCCTTGGGACGCCAAAAACTCCAAAACTTTGCCGGAATTTTCAGCTTCTGCCGTTCCCTCAACTATCTTGCCTTGGGCATCAGCCGCCCGATAACTAAATTTCATCTTAAATTTATTATAACAAATCCCCCTTTCGGGGGATTGGCGTCATGACGTAGCACTGACTTTTTGAAAATCTTTTATCTTATCGCTCATTTCTCTCTCGGCCTCGCTAACCTCACGGTTGGTTTCCTGCCAACGCCGCTTCTCATACAAATAGCCGTAATAATTTATGCCCACGATGAACATAACGAACAAAAGGCCAATATTTTCCGGTAGCCCCGTCGGCAAAAGAATGATCGAAGCGAACAGGAAACAAGCATGCCCCAGAAACAAGCGGAAACAGTAATCGGGGGCTTTGCCGCGCACCTCCCAAATGTACCGGCCCCGGTATTCCACCATGCCGGGAATGCTCCGGCCGTAAACATAGACGCGGCGATAAAGAATGCAAACGACGAAAATGAACTGAAAGACGGTTGCCAGGCACCACCAAAAGCTCTTCGCGGCGGCGACCATGCTTCGCTCCCCTAATTGAGTCCGGAGGGTATTCTAGCATACTTTTGACAAAAAAACAAGGGCCGAGTCGCGGTTTGGCCGCCCTCGGCCGTAGCCTATGGGCGAGGCCGAAGGTCGAGTGAGGAGTTGGGCAAAAACCGAGCGAGCCCCTATTCTCGGATCACCCGCAACACCTCTTCTATTGTAGTCATTCCTTTGGAAACTTTACGAAGGCCGTCTTCAAACATAGTGACGAATCCTTTTTTACGTAATTCTTTTCGCAGAGAATCCAGGGTAAATTTCGGATCAACGATGGCGTTGCGCAATGATTCGTCCACGCTAAAAGCTTCAAAAATAGCGATCCGTCCCTTATAACCAATATTCCCGCAAGTAGCGCAGCCCTTGCCTTTGAACAAAACCCGAGGCGGAGTGTACTCGGATTCTATGCCCAAAGATTTAAATTGGCTCTCTATTATTTTTACTACTTCCGGAGTAACCGGATAGGACTGAATGCAATCCGGGCAGATTTTCCGCACTAAACGCTGAGCAAGAATCGCGTTAAGAATTGCCGCCGCCAAAAATGGCTCAACTTTCAGGTCAAAAAGGCGCGGCACTGCCGATGGCGCGTCATTGGTGTGCAGGGTAGTAAGAACTAGGTGACCGGTCAAAGCGGCTTGAACGGAAATTTCGGCGGTTTCCGCGTCCCGGATCTCACCGACCATGATAACGTTGGGGTCCTGACGAAGCAGTGCCCGCAAACCGCTGGAAAAAGTAATGCCGGCCGCCTCGTTAACCTGCATTTGGTTAATATATTTCATATCGTACTCCACCGGATCTTCAATGGTAGAGATGTTCACTTCCGGCTTATTAAGAACGCTAAGCATTGAATAAAGGGTCGTGGTCTTACCGGAACCGGTCGGCCCGGTAACCAGAAC
>CAYHBX010000015.1:0-18580 GCA_964355005.1 uncultured Candidatus Saccharibacteria bacterium
ACCGAGATCTACACTCTTTCCCTACACGACGCTCTTCCGATCTAAACACTGGATGCCGGTGGATTTGTATTTGGGTGGCGTCGAGCACGCCGTTCTGCACCTTCTGTATGCGCGTTTTTGGCACAAAGTTTTATTTGATATCGGTGCCGTGTCTACCAACGAACCATTCACGAAACTAATCAACCAGGGGCTGATTCTCGGCCCGGATGGGCAGAAGATGTCTAAATCCAAGGGCAACGTCGTGAATCCCGATGAAATGGTGGAGAAATTCGGCGCCGACTCTTTGCGTTTGTACGAAATGTTTATGGGGCCGCTGGAAGATGCTAAACCTTGGGACCCTGCCGGAATTACCGGAATGTTTAGATTTTTAAGTAGAGTTTTTAATTTATCAAGCGGTAATTCCGGTAAGTTGAAAGTTTCAGACAAAGAGTCCGAGGGTCTACTTCACAAAACGATCAAAAAAGTAACAGAAGACATCAGGGCTTTTCATTTCAATACCGCCATCAGCGCGCTGATGGTTTTAAGTAATAAATTAACAGTCCTAAGTCCAGAGTTCATTAAGTTGCTGTTCCCATTCGCGCCGCACCTTGCCCAGGAACTCTGGAGTAAACTAGGTCACAAAACCTTTTTAGATAATGAATCTTGGCCGGCGTGGGATGAAAAACTTATTCAGGAAGACAGTTTTGAATTGCTCATTCAGATCAACGGGAAATTGCGCGATAAATTTAACGTCGCCAAGGGCACTTCTCAGGCAGACGCAGAAAAATTATCCTTAGCTCGCGAGGTAGTTAGAAAATGGATTCCCGGTGGTCAGTTCAAAAAAGTTATCTTCGTCAAAGACCGCTTGCTTAATTTTATAGTTTAGTTTATACTATCCGTGTTCCTTGAAGTGGTTGCCAGTACATTGGGTACCGGCGGCCGAGCCCCCAAATCTTTCCAGGAGATAGCCATGTTGCGTTCCGAGATTGCCGCGAAAGATTCGGAAGCGAAAAGAATGATTGCGCAAACCAGATCGAAAGTTCACGAACTGCTGAAGAGTCGGCCCGACGAAGTGTTGAGTCTGAGCGATATTTGTTCGGCGCTTTATCCCAACTGGGGAAAGATGCGCCATTCTGACCAGAGTCCAATCATCGAGCACGTCGTCTCCGCGCTTTTTGCGATGATCCGAGAGGATGTCGTCGAGAAGATGAGTTTGGCGGGTTCCTCCGAAGCGTACTACGGCATCAAATCTTGATTTTCAGGCGCCCTCGCGGGCGCCTTTTCTTTATAAAAAGATGCGGTAAGATGAATAAGCGCTATGTGCGGCATATCGGGCTACATAGGAAAGAAAGAAGGTTTGCCGATTGTTTTTGCTAATCTAAAAAAACTTGAATATAGAGGCTACGACTCCGCTGGCGTGGCCTTTTTTGTTAATCAGGGCGGAAGCTTTGATATTGAGATGATCAAACGCCCCGGTAAAATAAACATTTTAGAAAAGGAGTTGTCCGGAGAAAAATCACTGCCGGCAACGGCGGCAATCGCTCACAGTCGGTGGGCTACGCACGGTGTTCCCAATGAAGTGAACGCGCATCCGCACTCCGATTGCCGCGGGGAGATATTTTTGGTTCATAACGGGATCATTGAAAATTACGTAGAGTTAAAATCCGCTTTGCAAAAAAGGGGACATCGTTTCCGGTCGCAAACCGACACTGAAGTCTTCGCCCATTTAATTGAAGAAGAATTAAAGACAGGCAAGAATTTTGAACTTGCTTTTGAAAAAAGTATTAAAAAAGTGGTGGGCGCTTATGCTTTTGCCGCCATCTATAAAAATGAACCATCTAAATTGTTCATTGCCCGCCTCGGTAGTCCATTGGTTGTTGGGGTGGGTAGAGGTGAATATTTTGTTGCCTCCGACCCGACCGCGTTAGCCGGCTTAGTGAAGAAGGTTATTTATTTGAAGGATGGTCAGCGCGGAGTTTTGTCATTGGGTGGAATGAAGATCGGGCCGGCGCGGCCGAAAATTGAGCGGCTGGAAATAGATTTTGAAAAAGCGCAGAAAGGGAGCTTTCCGCATTTTATGTTAAAGGAGATCTTTGAGGGGCCGGAAGTTCTTCGGGCGGCGCTACGAGGCCGGCTGTCGGCCGAGCGGGGAATCGTTAAACTGGGCGGCCTAGAAAGCGTCGCCAACCGGCTAAAGAATATAAAAAAGTTGGATATTATTTCTTGCGGCACTTCGTATTATTCCGGCCTGGTGGGTGAGTATCTATTCGAGGAGCTGGCGGATTTGCCGACCGAGGTTTTGCTTGCCTCTGAATATCGCTATCGCAAATACCCGATCAATAAAAATTCCGCCGCCTTATTCATCTCTCAATCGGGAGAGACCGCCGACACTTTAGCCGCGCTTAAAAAGGCCAACAGCAATAGATTGCTAACGCTGGGGATCGTCAATGTAGTCGGTTCCAGTATCGCGCGTGACACGATCGCCGGAGTATATAACCACGCAGGACCGGAAATAGGAGTTGCTTCCACTAAAGCATTTTTGTCGCAATTGGGCGTGTTGACCTTGATGGCTCTTTATCTGGCGAGGAAGCGGAGTGGTGTTCATAAAGAATTGATGAGGGATTTGGCGGATTTGCCTGGGAAGATAAAGGAAGTACTTAAGCATAGCGAGGAAATAAAAAAACTGGCGGAAAAATATAAAAAATATTCTAACTTTCTTTATCTAGGGCGCGGCCATAATTATCCGGCCGCTTTGGAGGGGGCGCTGAAGATCAAAGAAATTGCTTATGTGCATGCCGAAGGATACGCCGGTGGCGAAATGAAACATGGGCCGATCGCGCTGATCGATAAAGATTTTCCGACTATTGCTTTAGCGACGCAAAACCGAGTTTATGACAAGATGCTTTCCAATTTAGAAGAAATTAAGGCGCGCTCCGGTCCAATCTTGGCGATCGCCACGGTGGGGGATAAAAAGATCGGGGAAATTGCCGATGATGTATTGTACGTCCCGAAAACGTCCGAGCACTTGGAGCCGATACTAAATATCGTCCCACTGCAATTATTTGCTTATCATTTTGGCGTTCTGCGAGGGCATGACGTGGATAAGCCACGTAATCTTGCGAAAAGCGTTACGGTGGAATAGTATAAATTCTTATAATGAAGTACTTATTACCTATACTTTTTCTGGTTTTTGCCGTTTTTTTTACCTTTGCCGTTAATAAATACGGCTTAACGGTGGCGACCGCTGTCGGTAATCTCGGCAGTCAGGCGGCCAAAAGTGGACCAGTTGCCAGCTTTATAAGTTTTATATTTTCCGACTAGAGCTTTATTTTCTTTCCGTAAGCTTAACCTCTACTCCGAAAGTCTTCTTGCCGCGCATTACTTTGAGCTTCAGCAAATTACCAACACTCTTTTCTTCCAGCATATCCTGAATTGTCCATTCCGGAGTGATCTTTACGCCGTCGCACTCAAGAACAATGTCCTTTTCCTTTAAGCCGGCTTTATGAGCGGGGCTGTTGGGAATGATCGCTTCGCTGTGGGGGAGTTGGCCGACGATCATCGCGCCATAATCTACTCCAAGCTTCATTCGCGATTTCATATTTTCATCCACGTTCACATAGCGTAAGCCGAGCAGGGGACGTTTGATGTGGCCGAACTTTTTCAGGTCAGCCAGATCCCTTTCGGCGTATTTTATCGGGATGGCAAAGCCGAGGTTTTGAGCGCCAAAAACGATCGCCGAATTAATTCCGATCGCCTCCCCGTCCATATTCACCAATGGGCCGCCGGAATTGCCCGGATTGATCGCGGCGTCGGTTTGGATCAGGCCACGAAGCTCCTGTGGGGCAACCATCGGAGCAGTAGCGGCGCGGATTGATCGGGAGAGTCCGGAGATGATTCCTCGTGAAACAGTATTTTTGAACATTCCCAGGGCGTTGCCGATCGCCAGCACGTCGGCGCCAAGTTCCAGATTGGATGAATCGCCGAGCTTTACTACCGGCAAATTGTCGGCTTTTATCCGCAAGATGGCGATATCGTCAACCGGATCGCGCGATAGCACTCCCGCTTTGTATTTTTTATTATCGTCGGTGATCACTGTGTATTCGGCGTGCGGGTCCGCGACCACATGTTTGTTGGTCAGGATCGTTCCATTTTTATTAACGATAAATCCCGAACCACCGCCGATCTTCACCATTCCGCGCGAATCTATTTCTTCCGGAGGGATATCGAGGTGCGGTTTGTTGAATGGGAGGAATGGGAGAACTTCCGGCGGAATTTCTTTTTCTATATCTTCCAGACTTTTTGAGATAACGATCGAAACGACGGCCGGCATTACTTTTTTAATTGTTTCCACGATTTGTGATTTTGGCATGGCTTAATTATAGCTTATTTTCAGAAATGGAAGCAGGTTTTCGGCGGTGTTTAATGAATTCGACTACTGTTGGGATCAGCGAAACAATAATTATCCCGACAATGACCAGTCCGAAGTTTTCTTTAATGACCGGAATGTTGCCGAAGAAATAGCCAGCCAGGGAAAAAGCTGCAACCCATAGAATTCCTCCCGCTATGTTATAGGCGGCGAATTTCGCGTAGCTCATATGACCGATACCGGCCACGAACGGCGCGAAGGTGCGGATGATCGGGATGAAGCGGGCGATGACAACAGTTTTGGCCCCGTGCTTTTCATAAAAATCATAAGCGCGCCGCAAGTAGTTTTTGTTGAAAAATAAGCTGTTCTCTTTGGAAAATACCAGCGGGCCGGCTTTCCGGCCGATCCAATAATTTACCGTGTCGCCCAAGATGGCGGCGATGGCGAGTAGAACTACTAAAAGAATTATATTTATACTGCCCAGCGAGGCGATCGCCCCGGCGGCGAAAAGGAGAGAATCACCCGGCAGGAATGGGGTGGCGACGATGCCGGTCTCAAGGAATATAACCAAGGTCAGTATTCCGTAGGTCCAGATGCCGTAATTTTGGACGACGGTGTTTAGGTGCTCGTCTAAATTCAGGAATAGATCAACTGCTCCGGATAGAAATTCCATAAAGAAATTTTAACATGCTTCGGCGGAGAATGTTAAAATATTCTTATGGTTAGGCTGTTTTCTCAAATTGGCGCGATGTTGTTGGTTTTTGGCGCTTTTTGGCCCGTTGTCGCTAATGCGGAGATTTTGCGTAACTTGAAAGTGGGCGACCGGGGCGAGGATGTGCGGGAGCTACAGACAATTTTAAACAAGAACTCCGACACCAGAGTTGCTTTGACCGGACCTGGTTCGCCGGGGAACGAAACGGCCTATTTTGGTATTTTGACCAAGGTAGCGGTGATCAAATTTCAGGAAAAGTACGCCGCGGATATTTTAAAACCCGCTGGCTTAATTAGGGGAACCGGTTTTGTGGGTGCCCAAACCCGTTTGTTTTTGTTGCGTTTATTGAGCGGCGGAGGTGTGCCGCCGCCCGTTGTCGCTTCGCGGGCTCCGGCGGCGCTACCGCCGAAAATCAGTTCTATTACCCCCGGTATTGTTACTAAAAGTACCACCGAACTTATTATCGCCGGGGAGAACTTTACGCAGACCGGAAACTCCGTCGTGGCTTCAAGTGAACTACCCACGGCGTTTATCAATCTTTCGTCGAGTGATGGAAAGACGATAAAGTTCAAATTTAATTTCGCGGCCGCCGCGGAGCTGAAAAAACAAATCGCGCCCATCGTTGCTTCCGGCAATTACACCGCTTTTTCGGCGGCGCTTTCTAAAAATATCCAGGAGCGAGTCAGTAAAACTGGGAACGCGCAGATTCCCGTGCAAGTTCAGATACGGAATGCTAATGGCGAAAGCGCCCCATTTCGATTATTGGTAGACATCACCGAAATTCTAAAAGAGATCGGTCCCACAACTCAATGATCAAAAAAACTCTTAATATTGTCGCGATAATAATATCCGGGTTGGCGATGGCTTTGTTGATGTCCATTTTCCCAAAACCGGATTTAGGCCGAGCTTTGGCCCAATCGGGTAGCAGCGAAACTCCGTACGGCGGACAACGAGTTTACACCCTTACCTGCGATTGCAGCGGCAATGCTTTGCTATACATTCTGGATTATCGGACCAACTCTGTTCTCACTCTTCTTTATCAGGAGGGAGCTTCTGTTTTGTATCAGTATTATAATGTTTATTCGAGCACATATCTGCTCGGCACTTACAGTAGTACCGGCAATACCTGCCAGATCTATGTGGGAGAAGATTGCGTGGTGATATCCAACGAAGGCCAGCTCGGCAGCCAGCCGGGGACGGGAACTTCGCAAAACTAAACCCGCCAATAAATGGCGGGCTTAGTTTTGTTTTTGTGCCCAGGACAGGAGTTGAACCTGCACGCCCTTGCGGGCACAAGCACCTCAAGCTTGCGCGGCTGCCGTTACGCCACCTGGGCATACCTATACAATGTTCTTCTTGCCTATTATACCTAAAACTTTCTTAATTTTCAAATTTACAACCACCCTACTATGCCATGGCATAGTAGGGTGGTATAATCGCCAGCATGCGCAATAAAAACAAAAAAGATGAGAGCAGAATGAGCGATAAGGTGGTCGGTCGATCAGCCGATGAATGGTCTGAATTCCTGTGGAGCAAGGTACTGGCGGGCATTGTTGGATCTAAATCTAGGCAAGATGTCCAAAAATTTCTTGAAAGTATTTTGAGCGCCAGAGAAAGAAAATTTTTATTAAGACGATTGGCGATATTGGCATTGCTTCGTTCCGGCAAGTCTTATAAAGAGATCGGGAGAATTCTTTGGGTTTCTCCGCAAACCGTCAGCGCCATTAAGAAGAACTTTTCTGGTAAAGCGGGGCAATATAAAAGTCATCGAAAGTTTAACTTGATGAAGAAGCGCGCAACCAGTCCGCCGCCGATTTCCAGCCCCGCTATAGATTTCATTTTTGCTTTTTTAAGCATTCCCGTTAAGGTATTTGAAGCTTTTTTGATCCCGGGTATAGGAGTGACGGGGGATCGATATTTCGATAAGTTTCGTTAACGCGTTGATAACTTAACCCCATCTACTACGCCATGGCATAGTAGATGAGGTAGATAGCGCAGCTGATGGGGTGGATAGAACCGGTTGAGGGGGTGTGATGAGTGGTTGATGGGGCGCTTGGCGGCGCGGACTGATGTGGGCGGGGAAGGGGGCAGGGAAGGAAGCCGGCAAAGCCGCCGGGAGGCGGTGAAGGTTGGATTGTTGTCCGTCAGTCACAACGTACTGATTTTTGTGTTAAAATATCCTTGAGATATTTATGAAAGAAAACCCCGAGTTTTTGAAGAAAAAATACGATCTGCATAACGCTCCGGAGGTGGAGGCGGCGGCGGAGCGTACCGAAAAAAGGCGCCGCCTTCGTGAAACTTCGGCGAGCCAAGCAGGCGAGCGGCTTTCGCGGGAACCGGAGGCCCGTATTCAAAATTACCTTGATCGTTTCAAGGAAATTGTGGAGCGCAAGAATCCGCGCGAGCGCCAGTGGGGGATGGAAGCGATCAAAGAGGTTCTTCATAAGAAATATGTCATCAAATCAGAGGAAATACCGGAATCATATTGGGAAGCTCAAAAAAAGATCGCCCGCGAACAGGGGCGCGGAGATATAGAAATCACTCCGGAAATAAGGAGACAAGGGGCGGAAATTATCATTGCCGATCAGGAATCCAGTTTGGATAACTGGATTAATTACCTGGCTTCTGAAGACGCTCGTTTCTATCCCGATTGGCTGAAATATTGGGCTACTCGGAGCGTTTTGGGAATGGGAGAGTATGATAAAGAAAAACAGCAGTTTACCAAACGCTCCAAGGGTACCATTAAGCCCTTTCCGGGTTTGAATCGGGAGGCCTTGGCTTATGTGCTGGATGTTCTGGAAAAGAAATACGAAGGCGAGAAAATAGATCTTAACCAACTAGACGAACAAGATCAGCGTACCTTGCAAGGACTTTTGCAGGGTGAGAACTTCGCGAAGCTGTATGCCTACGCGCTGGAAAAGTTTACTCCCGCCGGCAAGGAGGCGTTAGAAAATACGACCGGCCGTTGGGTGAAATATGGTCAAGGATCCGATCCTTTGCCGCTCGTGCAGTCTCTTCAAGGACACAATACCGGCTGGTGTACCGCCACCAGCGAATCAATCGCCCGAGGTCAGCTCCAAGGAGGCGACTTTTACGTTTATTATTCTCTGGACCGCTCGGGACAGCCGTCTATTCCCCGAGCGGCTATTCTTATGCAAGGAGAACAAATCGATCAAGTGCGCGGCATTGCCGAGCAACAAAACTTGGATCCGTATATTGGCGATACAGTTAAAAAGAAGCTCCAGGAATTTCCCGATGGACCGAAATACGAAAAGAAGGTTAAAGATATGAAATTCTTGACCGCGATTGAAAAGAAAATGAACGAAGAGAAAGAATTATCCGGTCAGGAATTGAAATTCCTTTATGAAATAGACGGCCAGATTGAATATTTCGGCTACAATCCCGATCCGCGAATTGAAGAACTTCGCGGCCGCCGCAATCCCCAAGAAGATATGCCGGTGGTTTTTGAGTGTTCTGAAGATCAAATTGCCCATAACCTAAAAGAAATCGCCCCAGATACCAAGGCCTATGTCGGCTCATTAGCCCCGGGACTATTTGAAATTCTTCCGGAAAGCGTCGAGCATATCTATACCAAATTCCCAGAGGGGAAAATAGAGAAAATACCGGTTTCAATAGATAGAACGCGTTCTGTTGAAGAAATGATCAGGGCCGGGCAATATGATTACGTAAATCCCGTCATCAACGGAAAAAATTTCAAAGTTGAGGAAAGCGGAGAAACCAATCCCAAGGTTCTTGTGATCGGCTTTGGAGAATACATAAAATCTACCGAAGAAGTTTTGAAGAGATTAAATGAGCTTGGCCTTCGTCCGGCGCATTTTGAGGAGTTGGTGGCGGTCGGAGAAACGCGCCGCGAACTTCAGCGCAAATTTCCAATATTTGCTTTGGGTTCTGGCTGGCAGAGACCGGGCGGTTATCGTTTCATTCCGTACCTTGACGACTGGGACGGCCAGCGCGAGCTGCTTCTGAACTCGTTCGAGAATGTCTGGTTTGAGGACTATCGTTTCGCTGCCGTTCGCAAGTAGCCCGCCCGCAGGGCGGGTAAGTTGCCCTGCGGAGATCCGCCAGCAGGCGGATCGCAGCGGGGCTGTTTTGTTTCCGTTGATCTGATAATATTATTTCGGATATTAGGCGAATCTGTCGGAGATCAAGGTTTCCGGCGGCCGAATTCCGGGATTGCGAAAGCCCCAACAGCATTCGCGAATCTCAAAAAATAAAATCTACTTGGTGCGGTTTGCTATCGCGCGAAGTCCTATTTACAGGATCGGGCGCGGAATTCGATTCAACCCGGAGAGTATTCAACGGGTGGTGGCGTGGGCGGCAGGCCGCATATTTAACTGGCAGAGACCGGACGGTAATCGTAACATTCCGTACCTTAACGACTGGGACGACCAGCGCAAGCTGAATCTGAACTCGTTCGAGAATGACTGGAATGAGGACTATCGTTTCGCTGCCGTTCGCAAATGGTTTTATTTAACAAAACAGCCGCTTACGCGGCTGTTTTGACTTCTTCTTTGGATTTGGCGGGTTTTTCTTTGACCGGTTCGGAGGTTGCGGTTTTTGTTCCGGTTCCGAGTTTCTGGCGAGTCTGCTTTTTAGACAACTCGCGGACGTAATAGAGTTTAGAGCGACCAACTTTTTTCGGAGAATTGATGATGTCTATTTTATCAATCCGAGGGGAATAGATCGGAAAGATTTTTTCCACGCCTACGCCGGCTACGGTCGCTCTGACAGTAAAGGTGGCGCCGGTTTCGCTCCCGTGTTTGCGGGCCAAAACTAGGCCTTCAAAGCGGGTCACGCGGTCCTTGTCGCCTTCTTTTACTTTTTCCCAAACCCGGACAGTCGCGCCGGATTTGATCTTGGCTAACACCTCCTTTGAAATCATGGGTAGAATTATAGCGGATGCCGTTAAAAAAGGCAACTTTGAGGATATAATGAAGTAGTTATGCATACTTTAGTAGATTTACGGCTTTTGGGACGAGGCGGGACCTCGGGGATAGAAGAATACTCGCGGAATCTGATTGAAAACCTGATGGCAGCTGATCCGGCGGGTGATTATTCATTTTTTTACAATGGCTTCCGGAAGCAGCCGCTTGCCGGCCAATTATCGGAAGGGGCCATGAAAAGGGCCCGCCTGATAGATTGGAATATCCCCAATAAATTATTGGATCTATCCGGCCGGTTTTTTAATTTTCCGGAGATTGGCCGGCTTCTTAAGGCCGATCTTATTTTCAGCCCTCACTTTAATCTTTTGTCCGCCGGTAAAACGCCGCGCGTCATTACTTTTCACGATCTTTCTTTTTTGCATCATCCGTATTTTTTTTCCCGCCGGCAAAGATTTTGGCATTGGCTGCAGAATATCCGCGGGCAGGCGGAGGCGGCCAGCCATCTTATCGCCGTTTCCGAATTTACCAAGAGCGACCTAATGGAATTTTTGGGAATTCCTTCTGAAAAGATATCCGTGATCTACCCCGGCATTTCGGATATTTTTCAAAACTCACTAACTCACCAATCCATTAACTCATCGACCCGCCCCTACATTTTGTATCTTGGTACGGTAGAGCCTAGGAAGAATGTCCAGCTGATTATCCGCGCTTTCAATTTGCTCAAAGAAAAATCGGCATTCCGCGATTGGCAGCTGGTGATCGCCGGTCGTCTTGGGTGGTTGTATCAGGAAGTTTTGCGGGAAGCCCGGCGGTCGCTGTTTTCTTCCGACATCATTTTCAGGGGGGCGGTCGGGAGCGAAGAGCGGGTTTCGTTGTATAATTTAGCTGAAGTGTTCATCTACCCTTCTTTTTTCGAGGGATTTGGGTTTCCGCCGCTTGAAGCACAGGCCTCTGGTTGCCCGGCGATAGTTTCCGACCGGACTTCGTTGCCGGAAGTTCTTGGTGCTAGCGCTTTGTACGTGAATCCCTGGAAGGCGGGGGAGTTGGCCGAATCCGTGGAAAATTTAGTTATGAACACGGCGCTGAAGAATCGACTGGTAGCTGATGGCCTAATTAATGCGGCGCGTTTCCGTTGGGAGGATTCTGCCACCCAAACTCTCCAAGTATTTAACCAGCAATGAGTAGACGTGAAAAATTTTTTGATATTCTGCCGCCTAAACCGCGCCACACTCATCGCCAGCCGGCTTTTTATAAAGTTCCGATAGACGTTCCGTATGTTCCGGTGGAGGTGAGGGGTGATTCCAGGCCAAAAACACGATGGTATATCCCATTAGCCGCCACGACCGCTACCTTTTTAGTGGTGCTGGGATTTTTTGGGTTTAGTTTGTGGCAGTTCAAAGACCGGGCCGAGCAGGCCGGACCGGCGGTTTACGATAATTTTAAAGCCGGCGCGGCGGCTTTGTTTAATTTTGATGTAGATAAAGCAAAAGGTTTTTTCCAGCAGGCCTCTGATGATCTGGCGACGTTGAATGAGTCCGCGCCGCTTAAGACCGTCCCCGCGGTCTTGAATAATTTGTTCCAGATAAGCCAAAGCGCTGTTTCGTTAAGTACTGAATTAGAAGATCTTAAAAAGAATGCGGTGGCGCTGATGGTAAATAAAAAAGGCGCGTTTTTGTTGCAGAAACTTCATAAAATTCAGGAATTGTTGAAATCCGTGAATATTCTAGGCGGCCAACTGAATAAGCAGGCGGCCGGGCTTGGGTATAACGCGGATACTGAGTTCGGGAAATTAAATTCTAATCTGGGCGAAGCCGATCTGTTTTTGACCGCTTTTTTGCGCTGGGCGGAGGCGCCGAAGAAGCAGCGTTTGCTTATTTTGTTTCAGAACCCCTCGGAGATACGCCCCGCCGGAGGATTTTTGGGAAGTTATGGTATTGCCACTTTATTTCAGGGTAATTTGCTGGAATTGGAAACGCAGGATATTTATGATCCGGACGGTCAGTTAGATCTGAAATTGATCCCCCCGAAGCCGCTGCGGTCGGTAACCGAAAAATGGGGAGCCCGAGACGCCAACTGGTTCTTTGATTATCCCGCCTCGGCGAAAAAAGTTATTGAGTTGTTGGAGGCGTCAAAAATTTATAGCGAACGAGGCATCCGCTTCAGTGGGGCGATCGCCGTCAACGTTGAGCTGATCGAGGACTTGCTGGAGATCATCGGCCCGGTGGAATTACCGGAGTATAATTTGACCGTTACGCGCGAGAATTTTTTGAAAGAGGTGCAGCGTGAAGTAGAAGAGGGGGCGGATAAAGTAAAAAACAATCCGAAAAAGATCCTTAAAACTTTGACGCCAATGATTTTCGCGGAACTTGCCAAGTTGGACGAAGTTCGCAAGCACGCCGTCTTGGAGGCTTTCGGTAAGCGGTTCCGAAACAAAGACCTGATGGTTTATTTCAAGGATCCGGCCGTCGAGTCGTATGCCGCGGAGTTGGGAGTCGGCGGAGAAGTTATGGGATTACCTGAAAATTTTACCGGAGAATATTTGGCGGTGGTGAATGCCAATATTGCCGGAGGGAAAAGCGACGCGTTCATCAGGCAGAAGATAAATTTTGTTTCCAGCATTGCCGCTGACGGCAGTATCAAGAGTTCGGTATCGGTTGAACGCCGGCATACCGGTGATGGGCAGAAGGATTGGTGGTATCGCGCCACCAACCGGGATTATCTGCAGATCTACGCTACACCGGGATCGGAGATTAAAAAGATCCGGGGCGCCACCGAGCGGGTCGTGAAGCCGGCCGTGGATTACGTGAAAGAAAACTATGCCACCGACCGGGATTTGGCGGCGCTTGAAGCTTCCGATCTGGCTTTCGGAAAAAAAGTTTTCGCCAGTTGGTTGCACGTGAAGGCCGGAGATTTGGGAAAAATAATTTTTGAGTATGAACGAAAGAATGCCCTTGATCTGTCAGAGGCGACAATTCCTTATCAATTCGTCTTTGAGAAGCAGTCCGGACAGGAGAGTGAGCTGTCGGTAATTTTATACGCGCCCGAAGGTTTTGAATGGCAGGAGAGCAAGTCGGAGAAGTACGAATATACCGCTAAAGATCTGCCGGCTCGAATTGTTCTAAATTTAAATCTTTCGGCAATTTCGCGCTAAACTTCATCCGCTTTCCGCCGGGGAGCGTTAGTTCCAGCGATTCGGCGTGGAGAAACTGCCGTTTGATGGTTTCTGGTTGTTCGCGTCTGGAATAGAGTGTGTCGCCGACGATCGGATTTCCTAGCGCGGCCAGATGGACGCGGATCTGGTGAGTTCGCCCGGTTTTCGGTTCCAGTTCCAGCAGGGTGAATTTTTGTTTAGGATCTTTTTTAAATTGCAGAATTTGTTTTACCCGATAGATAGTAACCGCCTCTTTGATCATTTTTGTCCCCTTGAGGCGGGTGGTGCGCTTCAAGCTGCCGGATTTTAGGCCCATCGGAAGAGAGATGATCCCGGATGGTTTTTTTATTTCACCCCAAGCCAGCGCGATATAGGTTTTTGTGATGTTATGATCTTGGAATAGTTTTTTCAGATATTCAAAGGCCGGCTGATTTCGGGCGACGATCATCACTCCGGAAGTATCTTTATCCAACCGGTGTACGATGCCGGCCCGGTTTTCCGGATCATCACCGATGGTTTTTACCTCGGGATAGTTTTTTAAAAGCCAAGCCACTAGGGTTTTTTCTCCCGGGTGCGATTTTATTTCATGGACTAAAAGGCCGGCTGGTTTATCCAGAACGACGACATTTTTATCCTCGTACAAAACTTTGGGAACCATTCCCTGAATTAAAGCTGATAAACAAAAAATCCGCCAGAGGCGGATTTGAGTTTATGGTTGCCCGATGATCAGTTGGGCGGCAGACATTAGATCCGTCATTTTGAAGTCGGCTTCAACATATTGATTATACGGCCAGCGGATCAGAACATTTTTGCAGCCGGCGGCCCTACCGGCCCCCATATCTGCTTCGGTGTCGCCGACCATGAATGATTTGGAAAGATCAATCTCGTGCATGTAGGCAGCAGCGTAGATCATCCCGGGGAGAGGTTTGCGGCAAGAACATTTCCATTCCGCGAGGTGTTTGCACGCAAAGCAGTCATCGGGACTTACCACGGAAAGAATTTCTTCGTGGATCTCCTTCCAAGTTTTCCGGTCAACGTGTTTTTTGTGAAAATCGGGCTGGTTGGTAATGATAATTGTCAGATACCCGGCCTCTTTCAGCGCTGTGACGGCTTCTTGGACATCAGGAACAAATTTCAGCTCCTCCATTTTCCAGGGAGCGGTGGGCCGGTCCGGGTATTCGGGATGGGTCGTTACTGCTTCAACCAGCACTCCGTCGCGGTCCAAAAACACGGCCTTATGCGGAAGCAATATAGGTTCCTTGAAAGTGCCAAGGTCAACTTATAAATAAATCACCCGGGAGTCAAGCCGTTGGACATTTTGAGGGGGCAATGATACTATTCTTGCGGTTTAAGGGGAGCTTAAAAGTGTCCCAGGATTTCATGATCTTTGAGAATCTTAGTCCGGGTAAGGTTTTGAAAGTTCATACGCAAAATAGTGTTTATTTGATCGCCTTGGTCAATGAGGATAAGAAACTTGTCGCAATCCAGGGAGGAGCTTATTTTCCGGAGAGTCGATTGACCACCCTTACCGGATCCTCCTCATCCATCGAGTCCACCTTCTTGCTTATGGGTCGCATAGCTATCGGATACGGTCTGGAGGTTTGGAGAGATCTCAAGAAATATCCGCGGCCCAGGATTGTGACTTCGGCTGTAAAATTTGTTGCTTTGATTGAAAATCCGGCATTAGCCGAGCAGTTACGCAGGGAAGCCATGGCCTTCTCTTAAGCCCCCCGGAGGGGCTTTTTTTAGCAAAATAAGACTTTTGGCGTGCCGTTTAAGATTGCGTCAAGCAATTTGTTCAGCCATTTGTGCGGTGCGCCCTGCTGGGATCGAACCAGCGGCCTTTTCAATGTCAATGAAACGCTCTACCACTGAGCTAAGGGCGCAATAATTTTCGGAGAACTGTGCGTGTGGAAGGAATCGAACCTTCGACCTCTGTCTTATCAGGACAGCGTTCTACCACTGAACTACACACGCAAGTAAAAATAATTTAACAAAAAACAGTCTTTTTCTCAAGCGGGCGCGAAAAACCGACTATTGAGCCTTTTTTATTTCCCCGAATTTCCCCAGATCGAAGGTTGCTATTTCCGGGTTTTTTAAAACATCTGAACCGGAGACGGCGGACATTTTTTGCAAAAGAAAATTCAATAAATAGATAACATAGATCATCAGTAATACTCCGATTACCGCGCCGCCGATATAAAAAGATATAGTTTTGGAATTCATTTGTTATTGGTGATTTGTATATTCGCGCTCGATTCGTATATTGGTGAAGTTTTATTGGAAAAATACCTGGCCTTCGGCGACGACACTAAAGCTGTCCATTCCGGATTTGCGGGTCAGGTCCGCGGAATTGATCTTTACATAAAGCCGGCTTTTTTCTACATCTTTAAGAAAGCTGGTCCAGGAGGTGTAGGTGGCGCTGCCTGTAAGCGTGAATTTAATGAATCCCGGCGTGTCCGCGGTACTGGCCGTCTCCCCGCCGAAATCAAAACTCAATTCCAGGCCGTTTTGTTTTCCGAGATCGGTTAATTCTTTTCCGAAATTGATCAGCCGGTCTTTTGGCGGCAGAACATTACCCAGCGATGCCTGCAGGGGCTTGGCCTTTTCGGCGTCACTTTTGAGTGTCGCCAAGGATTCGGTCGCCCGGGTGCGGAGCGCTAATTCATTGCGCTGGCGGGTTATTTCTCCGGAGGTGCGGGATACGTGCCAGACCGTCAATTGAACTACTCCGATCACTAAGACTAGGGCGCTGAAACCGACGCCCAGCTCGATCAGAAGTTGCTTTTTGAAAGTCTTCATACTTATTATTATAGCAATCTATGGAAGAAGAAATGTTGGCGGAGAAAAAATTTTATAATGCCGTGGCTATCGCGACCGGCGGAGAGCTTGCCACTTTGCATAAGATAAAAAAAGAATATCCGGACTGGTATTCCGCCTGGAGGAAAATAAAGGCTCCGAAGATCGATCCGGAAGAGGAGTGGGGGAAACTAATAGCAACGGGCACGCGCCTGTTGTGGCCGGACGAGTTGCCCAGTGAACTTTTGGAGATTGCCGCGCCACCGCTGGCTATATATATGAAAGGTAAATTACCCAAAAATGAACAACGGATATCAGTGGTGGGAACCCGGCGGGCAACTCCTCAAGCAAAAGATCTAACCAGGGGTCTTGCCCGGGAGCTGGCCCGGTCCGGCGTTGTGATAGTCAGCGGACTCGCGATGGGGATTGATACCGCCGCGCACGAAGGGGCGCTTGCTGGTGGCGGAAGAACTATTGCCGTTTTGGCGAATTCGCTTGACGGAATATATCCGAGACAGAACGCGAACTTAGCGGAAAAGATATTGGAAGGCGGCGGCGCGCTGATGAGCGAATATCCTTTCGGGTCCACTACTTTTCCGAACAGATTTTTGGAGCGTAACCGGATAGTGGCCGGTCTTTCCGCCGGTACTGTTGTGGTGGAGGCGCCGCTGGAATCCGGTTCTTTGGTGACAGCCAATCTGGCTTTGGAGGCTAACCGAGAGGTGTTTGTGATTCCCGGTCTGGCGACGCATCCGAACTATGCCGGTTCGCATAAGTTGATCCGTTCCGGGGCGCGCCTAGCGGTTTCCGCCGGTGATATTCTGGAGGACTTGAATTGGGTGACCGAGAAAGATCCGCAGGCCGATCAGTTGTCTCAAAGTCTGCTGCTATCCGGGGTAGATCAGAAAATTTTTGAAGCCTTGAAAGCCTCGGTTTGTGCCGTAGGTGTTGACAGAATTCAAGAATTGACCCAGATTAGTGTCTTGGATTTGAATCGTCATCTGACATTTCTTCAGATTAAAGGTTTGGTCAAAGAACAAGACGGAAGGTATTATATAAATAACTAATTTCTAATTTTTAATTGACCTAATCAAGCCCCAATGACCAAAATCCCAATTGAGTATTTAGGACATTGGATATTGATTAGAAATTAGTTATTAGACATTAGAAATTCAACCATGCATCTAGTTATTGTAGAGTCCCCGACTAAAGCCAAAACAATTTCTAAGTTTTTGGGAAAAGATTACCGCGTTGAATCGTCCTATGGTCACGTGCGCGATCTTCCTAAGAGCACCCTCGGCATTGATGTCGAGAAAAATTTTGAACCGAAATATATTATTCCGGCAAAGGCCCGCAAGAACGTGAAAGTTTTGAAAGATGCCGCCAAGAAAAGTGATGAGGTCATTTTGGCGACTGATCAAGACCGGGAAGGGGAAGCGATCGCCTGGCATCTGGCGCAAGCCTTGGGGTTGGAGAAATTTAAAAGGATCGTTTTCCACGAAATTACCAAGTCCGCGATCGAATCCGCCCTGACCCATCCGCGTGAATTGGATAATCATATGGTGGATGCCCAGCAAGCCCGCCGCGTGCTGGATCGGTTGGTGGGTTATAAATTATCCCCGTTCCTTTGGAAGAAAGTGGCGCGTGGTTTGTCGGCCGGTCGTGTGCAATCAGCCGCGGTTAAATTGGTCGTTGAACGGGAAAATGAGATCCGGGCATTCAAACCGGATGAATATTGGACGATCGGCGCGGATCTGCTGCGGGGTGGCGAGGTGGGAGGATTTTCTTTGAATAAAATAGAAGGTAAGGCGGTTGATAAATTGGAGATCAAGAATAAGGAACAGGCGGATGAAATAGTTAATGAGTTGAAGAGTTGTGAGTTTAAGGTAGTCACCGTTGAAAAACGGGAAGCAAAGAAAAATCCTTTGCCGCCTTTTATTACCAGCACTCTTCAGCAGACGGCCGCCACGCGGCTCGGTTACTCGGCTAAAAAAACTATGCTGATGGCCCAGCGGTTGTATGAAAATGGGCATATCACTTATATGCGTACCGACTCCACTAATCTGGCGCAGGAGGCGGTGTCGGCGGCTAAGAATTGGCTGGAGAAAGAACTTGGCAAGGAATACGCGCTGGAAACCCCCAGAGCATTCAAATCCACTTCAAAGCTGGCGCAGGAGGCGCACGAGGCGATCCGCCCAACTCATGTTGATGTTACGCCGGAATCCATTTCTTTGACTGATGAATCGGAGCGGAAGCTTTATAGATTGATTTGGCAGAGGTTTGTCGGTTCGCAGATGCCGCAGGCGCGGGTAGCGGTAGCGACGGTTGATGTAGGCACCGGAAAATATGAATTGCGGGCCAACGGCCAGCAGATAATTTTTGACGGATTTCTCAAGATCTGGCCGCAGAAGTTTTCGGAGAAAAATATTCCGGAAATGTCCCAGGGGGACATTCTGGATCTCAAGGAGGTACGATCCGATCAGCATTTTACCGAACCGCCGCCGAGGTTTACTGAAGCCAGCCTGATCAAAACTTTGGAAGAATACGGCATCGGCCGCCCCTCTACTTACGCGCCGATTATTTCGGTCATTCAATTAAGAAATTACGTCAAAAAAGAAGGCGGTAAATTTTTCCCGACTGAAACGGGGGAACTAGTGAACAAGGTGATG
>CAYHBX010000016.1:0-18566 GCA_964355005.1 uncultured Candidatus Saccharibacteria bacterium
CCTATGAGGTATTCTATGAGCTAACAGGTGTTGCACTTCAAAGTTGAATGTACCCCGAAGCCCTTGACAAGTGGATATGAAGTATGCTATATTTAGGACGCTGTGTACCCCTCACATAAACTATGTAAGGGGCGAGGCTAGGAGAACTCGTCGATCCTCTACAAACAAAAATCAAATGCAAGGAACTATTAAAACTCTTACCGACAAAGGCTTTGGATTCATCGCCCGCGAAGGTGAGGCAAAAGACTTGTTCTTTCATTCTAAGGATTTACAAGGTGTAACCTATGATGAACTGCAAGTCGGCGATGTCGTAACTTTTGAGGTCACTCAGACCGAAAAAGGCGCGGCTGCCATCAACGTGAAAAAGGCGTAAGCCTTATCCCAAAAACCGCCCCGATTAACATCGCGGGCGGTTTTTGTTTTCCGGTTTACTTATCTAAATTTTCCTGCTACGATATTTAAATGAATAAAAAACTATTTATATCAGCAGTAGTATTATCATTAGTCGCGGTTGCCGGTATCGCCGGGGCGACCCATTCTTGGGGAGGTTATCACTGGGCACGAACCTCCAATCCCTTCACGGTAAAACTAGGCGACAACCTCTCCAGCGCCTGGGATCCTTATCTTGGCACTACCTCCTATGACTGGACCCTATCCAGCGTCCTTGATACTAGCGTCATCCTCGGCACCGTCAGCCCGAAAACCTGTAAAGCAACCGCCGGACAGGTTCAGGTCTGCAACAGCAAATATGGAAGGAACGGCTGGCTAGGCATCGCCAGCGTCTGGGTCAGCGGCGGCCACATCACTCAAGGCACGGTTAAAATGAACGATACTTATTTCAGCACAGCAAAATACAACACTCCGGCCTGGAAAAACCTGGTACTCTGCCAAGAAGTCGGCCATACCTTCGGCCTAGACCACCAAGATGAAGACTTCAACAATTCCCCTCTCGGAACCTGCATGGATTACACCAGCGACCCGACCCCGAACCAGCACCCGAACCTACATGACTACGAAATGTTGGAATCAATCTACTCTCACCTGGACACATCAACTACTTTGAGCCAAACCACCTCCGCCTCTGCCGGACTGGAAGTAGACCACAACAACCCAAGCTCCTGGGGAAAGATCGTCAGTTCTTCTTCCGACAAACGGTCCACGGTACACGAGAAGAATCTCGGCAAAGACGATAAGCTATTCACTTTCGTCATCTGGGCGGAATAACACGTGCAAATCCCCAGGCGGAGGCATGAAAAATTAATGGTCCGCGACGAAAGCCCGATACCGATGACGGAGGAGGCATACCGACGGCTACGCGAACGACTGACAACGCTAAAAAAATCACTGCCGGAACAAATTGCTACCACAAAAGCGGCGGCGGATCTGGGCGACCGGTCGGAAAATGCCGAATATCAAATCTCCAAAAGCCGGCTCCGGGGTACTCACCGGCAAATTTTGATGATAGAAAATCAGATCAAAAGAGCAACAGTGATACAAGTTAAAAGTAAAATGGGGAAAGTGGAGCTGGGATCAACGGTGGTCCTACAAACTTACGACGAACGAAGCCGACGCCAAAGGTCGGCTCTCCGACCGATAGCGTCGGAGCCAACGACAAAACAACTGACCTTCCGCATCCTCGGCCCGTTTGAGGCCGACCCCAGCAAGGGAAATATCTCCGACCAATCCCCGCTCGGAAAAGCGCTGATCGGACACAAGGCCGGCGATGAAATTTCTCTCAAAGTCGGAACAGATGAAAGAAAATATCGGATACTGGAGGTGCAGTGATTTCTTTGCAAAAATAATAGAAAAATTGTATTATACCAATAATGTCTAACTTCTTGCAACTGTTTTTCGCTAAAACTTTTATCCTTTTTTATTCTCTCGTTGGCGCAGGTTTACTGACCCCGCCCACGACGGAAGCCCCCGCGCCGACACCGGAACCCGTTGTTGAAATTAAACCGGCGGAAACGAAAATCGAAACCAAAATTGTCATCCAAGACCTAGCCAAGGACAAGATCAATAAATACGAATCGGATATTTCCACGCTGAAAAATCAGGTTTTACAGTGGCAATCGGAAAGCACCCTGCTAAAAACCAGGATCAGCCAAACTTATAAAGAAGTTAAAGAACTTTCAAACTCCCTCGGATGGACGGCTAGGATATACCCCAATGATGCCGAAAAACAGAACTATATGACTATGTTCGCCGTCATCGACGTAAATATGTCACCCGTAGCGAATCTGGCCGTCAGAATGCTAAAGCAGGAATACAACAGCGCGGCCGGATATGTTACGGCGGCGGAAAAGATCTATGTTACCGACTCCAATGGGTTCGTGAAAAATCTGAATATTAATCTGGAACGGGACGGCTCCGGAAAGCTGAAATACTATTACAAGTTTTTCAACAGCAGCGGCGAGCAGGACAAAGCATTGTTTAATTTTCCATCCGGAAATTAAAAACATTCCCAAACGGCGGGAATGTTTTGATTAAGTCAGCAAAATTTTGAAGATCCAGACCAGCCAGAGCGGACCAAGAAAGCAGATCAAAAGTCCGAAAATCAATATCGCGCCACCTAAAGCACCCGAAGTTCCGGGGGTTTCGGATCCGACACTTTTCAGTATCCAGTATCCCGCCACGGCACCACCAATGCTTAATGCGATTAACACGCCCCAAGGCAAAAAATAACCAAAAACAGCGCCGATCACCGCTAGGACAGCAATTAGAAATCGAACATCAAAATCCTCGAAAATCTCAAGCACCCACTCGAACAAGGTCCACATAGCCGATCCTCCGATGAACTGATAAGAGAATAGCACAAAAATTTGCTATACTGACAGCAGCAAATTGAGACGGGAGCAAAACATGGGCCAATCAAAAGCCGTGATACTTGGTTATGGACCGGCCGATCTTTTAACACAAGTAAAAAAGGCGGGCTGGGTTGACTATGCCCCTCCGGACACCGGAAAAAATTTTGTTGGATTCTCCATTGACGGATACGTACTGGCCGATGAGCCAGACCCGCTCTGTCCGGTAAAATTCCGCCTTACTCTGGAAAATTTGTCTACCGGAACAAAATTTGAAGTTTCGGGGTATTGTTATAAGGAAATCGTCCCAGCCATAGCAGCGGGCGTACTGACAACCGGAAACGTTACTTTTGCCGGACAATATCTTAGCTCCAACCCCCGCCCTCATCTTTGCCGCTTCGCGGCAACAATTGAAGTAATCAAGTAGTAATCGCAAGAAAAAATGACCCCACAAAAGGGTCATTTCAATTTTTTACCGCATTCCGGACAAAAGACCGGGCCGCGGACCGCCGCGTGCTGCTGACGACCGCAAGCCTTTCCACATTCTTCGCAATAGCCACCAATCGCCCGCACGATCGCATGATGATCGGGACTACACTTGCCGCCATAGGCCAGCAAATCGTTTTCCTTTTCGGCCAGCTCTACCGGGTCAACGGGATGGCTCGGCATCGGCAACAACGCGCCACAATTCGCGCAATAAGTCGCTAGGTCACCCATCTCGTAGTGGCAATGAATACACGCGTTCATCTATCGTCTCCTTTCTTGAGAAGTTGTTTTTTGTGGCGGCGATTCTCTAGAACAAATTAAATGTGTAGTCTTCTACTACGTGAGCAACCAACGAAACGGCCGGACAAAACCAGAAAATGTGGAGGCGGACAGAAAACTCATCTTTCGATTTCACAATCCGCGATCCGCACCAAAGGACGATCAACGCCGAAATAGCGAGGACCGGCCAATGCAGGATCCGATCCGGACCGCCATAAAACATCACAATGTGATCGGCGTCAATAAGATTGGCAATCACCGCCGAAAAAAATGCTACGCGCAATATAAAAGAAAACGCGTTACCGGAAACGGAGGATCCGAGGCAAAACCTCTCGATCTTGCGTTGGACTTTTTTGAATAACGAAACGCCGTCGTTGATCGGCCAAGGATCGTTATCGGTAACCCTTTTCACGCCCCGGAATCTGGCAAAGATCAAGATCAGAATAGCCAGCAAAAATCCCAGCTGATATCCAAGCGCGAAGTGCGAGAAGTAGGCCATCATAGTCCACCCCCAATCCCAAATAGGATTTCTCAACTCGGTAATTGGCTTTTTAGCAGTGTCTATAAAATGCGAAACCCAATTTCCCCACATCACTATCTCCTCAAGGAACTAAAAGTCAGCTTAACAAAGGGCAAACTAAACAACAAGATAACGCTCAAGGAAGAACAAGACTAAACCGAGGGCGCTAAAAATAGCGGAAATGATCCAAAAACGCATCGTCACTAAAGTTTCCGGCCAGCCCAAAGCCTCAAAGTGATGGTGGATCGGAGCGGAAATGAAAACCTTTTTCCCGCGCAATTTTTTACTTGTAACTTGAATGATTACTGATAAAGATTCCAGCACAAGAATAGAAGCGAAAAATGGCAACAGCAGAGTGGTGTTGGTCAGCATAGCGATGATTCCCATAGTGATACCGAGGGACATAGAGCCCGTGTCACCCATAAAAAATCTTGCCGGATAAATATTGAACCAAAGAAAAGCCAGCAACGCCCCGATGGTAACTCCCGCGAAGGCCGCCAGATCATAACGGCCAATGGCGAAAGCAACCACCGTCAGCGCGGCAAAAGAAAAAAGCATCACGCCCCCCGCCAACCCGTCTAAGCCATCCGTTTCATTAGCCGAAAAAGCGCTGGCGACGATAATAAAAACAAACAAAGGAATATACCACCAGCCGATCTCAAAATTACCAAAGAACGGTATATGCAAAATACTCCAGTCCAGACGGTAGTAGAACCAAAGCGCGCCAATAATTGCCAGCACCAGATAAAGCGCCAGCTTTTGAGTCATCCGCAGTCCCCCTCCATAGGGTCCAATCTTCAAAACTCCCAAAATGTCATCCGCCAGTCCCAAAACCGCGGCTATCATCATCGCGGCGATCGGCAAATAAGTTTGCGCACGGTCAACGAAACTTAAATAAGTCCAAAAACCGTCAAACAACAGATCCAGTATCAAAAAAAGGATGGCCAGCCCCAGAACGGTGACCCAAATGATAGTGCCTCCCATGGTCGGCGTGCCGGATTTTTTAGCGTGTAATTGGGAAAATACCGGCGCGGATTCGCTGGATCGGATCTGCTTAGCGGCATGGAATCTGACCAGCAAACGGGAAATAAAAGGCGTCAAAGCCAGCGCCACTAAATAGGACAGGAGGGATAAGCCAATAACTCTAACTGCTTGCAGTACTACCATAAGTTAGTTCAGAAACCATTCGTGTAAAATCTTGGTGTCGGCTTCACGCTGACTACTTCCCAAGATGATTATCAGCATCGGTCGTCCCTGATAATTAAATAAGGATATCAGATTCCCACCAGCTTCATCAATAAATCCGGTCTTTCCGCCCATAAAATCCGGTTGCCCGGCGAAAGGATGAGTAGCGCCATCAATAGCCTCCCGAGTGATCGCTAATATCTGCGGACGATCCCGGAAGATATATCTCATCAGTAAAGCTAGATCTTCCGCGGTTGATTGATTAAGCGCGGAAAGCCCGCTCGGGTCAAAGAAGCGGGTATTTTTCATTCCCAGCTCCACCGCCTTTGAATTCATCTTTACGATAAATTGATCCTTGCCATAATTCTCCGCGACCACCACGGCGGCATCATTACTGGAAAATACCAACATGGAACGCAATAATTCCGCCAACGAATATTTCTTTCCGGCTACCAGAAAACCGGCCGCCCCCTCCGTAGCAACCGCGCTTCGGCTCACCGTTAGAAGCTGGTCATCGGCCAAATTTTCTATCGCTACTACTGCCGTCATCAATTTTACTAATGAAGCCAACGACCACTGCTTTTCCGGAGCCGAGGTAAATAATTCCGCGCCATTGGAAAGGTCCTTTACCAACGCGGCTACCGCCGAAACCGATGGCGGTAGTGTAACGGGATTAATGCTGTCCAGCACCAGAGCTGTTTGCTGGTTAACTACTTCGGACTCTGGACTCTGGACTACAGACTCCGGCGTAGCCAGCCTCCCCCGATCGCTGGCAACCCAAGAACCGACCAAAACTATGGCCACCAAAAGCAGACTAATTAGATTGTGACGGTGTTGTCCCATTTTCTGATTTTGCCGGCTCTCCCGGATTGCGCATTTTTTCGACCAACTGACGGAATTTTTCATACTCCGGCATATCTTCCGGACGGCTGACACCGATGAATTTCAAAAATTCCAGACTGGGGCGATAAATATAAACATTACCCCGATGAGGATCAAAACCTCGGTCAATCAGTCCTCTGATGGAAAGATTGCGCAGACTGAATGAAGAATTAACACCTCGAATATAGTCAATCTCCGCGCGGGTCATCGGACCGGCATAAGCAACGATCGCCAGAGTTTCCAGCGCCGCCGGCGTCAAACTTTCTCGCAATTCTTCTTTGATTACCGTTTCCATCAGTGAAGAAAGCTCCGGCTTGGTGGTCAACTGAACCTTCTCTTTGTCAAAAACCAACGCCAATCCCCTATTGCCAGATCGGAGATCGCCTCCGAGCTGCTTCACCGCCGCTTCTACCTCTTCTACGCCAAGTTTTAAAATTTTCGCGATTTTCTTAAATTCCAGCGGCTCGCCGTAAATAAATAAAAGCGCCTCAATTTGTGCTACTTTGTCCATTGAACTATTAGTCATTAATTAGAAATTAGAATAATTAGTTATTAGAAATTTGCTGCACTCTTATATCACTAAATTGGTCGCCTTGTTCAACATTTATAACTCTCTCTTTGAGTAAATGGAGGATCGCTAAAAATAGCACGATTACCTCCCCTCGGGACTTCTGGTCGGACATACTGCGGAAACTGTGGCTGCCCGACTGCCCACCGGACAAGCCGGCGTCCTTAAATCTATTTAACAACTCTTCCATCTTCTGTTCAATGGTCACCACCGCTTTTTTAACAATTTGTTCGTCCGGCAGAAGTACTTTTAACACTTGGGAGAGATGCTGGATCGCCCCGGCCAAATCACTGACCGCTAATCCGGACGGTGGATAAAAAATGGACTGGTCTCCCAAATTAGCAAAAAGCGGACGGGAATAGGCCGTTTGCCCCCGGCCCCAAAGTTTGCGAATGTGTTCGCTCGCTAGCTTGAATTCGCGATAAATACGTAGCCGGCCCTCAAGGTCTTTAATATCCGCCTCCTCTTCTTTCGTCAACTCCAGCATCGGCAAGAGGGCCTTAGATTTGATCAGCACTAATTTAGCCGCCACTACCAAAAAATCAGCGATCAGGGATGGCGCTCCTGCCTGTCCGGTAGGCAGGGATCTTTCGAGACTTTTGACGTATCGCAGAAAATCCGCCGTCACTTCAGCTAAACTGATGGCGGTAATTTCCAACTTGCGCTCTTCAATAAGTTCCAAAAGTTTACCTAACGGCCCGCTGAATTGCTGAAGTTTCACTTGGTAGTTCATAAAGTTTGTAAAGTTTGTAAAGTTCATAAAGTACTTTATAACCTTATGAACCTTATAACTTTTTACTCGATGTTTAACGCTTCTTTAGTATAAATGTTTGAGGGGCTCCAAAGCATCCAACCGCCATCCAAGTCCGGATGACCGGCAACGGCATCATCCCAGGCTTTGATCTGCGCTCGCACTTTCACCGCGTCGTAATCAGCGCCCAAATCAAAATCCTGGAACCACGGGCGCATTTTCGCGGTCATTGGAGTGGTAGATGCGTAGATCTTAAAATCTTCGATTCGCTTCACCGCGCTATCCATTGAATATTTTACCACTTCGTAAGGATGTTCGGCCGGCTTTTCTAAACCGATAAATCCGGGAAAATAATGTGATGGATAAGCCATCGGCGCGATGGCTTCAAAATTTGGCCAAGCGTACTCTAGGTGCTGTCCGATCCCAAGGCCGTCTTTATTAACCGTTACCAAACCGAAAAGATCGGCGGAAAGTTTTCCGGAGGGAATAGCCGATCGTAGGTATTCAAAAAATTCTCTAACAATTTTAGTTTTTAGAGTTTTCTCGTCCCAAAACGGATATTTAATGTCATTTAAATCACCATCGGAGGCAAAACGAATATAGTCAAAATTAGCCTCATCAAAACCACGCGCCAAAATCTCTTTGGCCACGGCGATATTATAATCCCAGACTTCATGCGAAGCGGTGTCCATCCAAGTCAATCCTTTGTAGTCCTTCCAAGTCTGGCCGGTGGTGGAACTATAAAGCGCGAGATCCGGTCGGGCGGCCGCCAGACGCTGATCCTGAAAAACCGAAATCCGGCCGATAACGTAGATGCCCTCATCATGCAAACGCTTGATCAGCTTATTCAATTGACTGATACGCGGCTCTACCGCCTCATACTTCTTCGGCAATTCCAAATCAGTATTGTAAAGCACGAGGCCGGAATAATCCTTAACATCAATAACGATCGCGTTCAGTTCGGTTTCTTTTATCAGGCCAATAAGATATTGAAGCTTTTTCTCACTGGCGGCCGACCAGCTGGTGGAATAAATCGCTTTAATTCTCAATGGCGGGTCCGCTAACGGCAGCTGCGGCTCAATATCAATTATTTTCGGCAATTCGGGAACGTCGGAGGCGGCTACTTTTTGAATTCCAGGATCCTCACCGATGGTAATAGTCAGTTGATTATCGCTGCTTAAAAACAAAAGGAGCGCCAAAATGAAGGCGACCAAAAACAAAGTAAAGATTAGGCTCCGAGCCCGCATGCTAATATCCTAATTTAATCATAAGTAATGCGAATATACGAACATATGCGAATGATACAAACAAAAAATTGCGGTTCGCATAATTCGCATAGGATTGTCTGTTAGCATTATTCTATTGACACATAGTAATAAATGTTATACAATCTCTGGTAGAAAGGTTTAGCATCGCGCTAAGCCACTTGAAAATTCTTTTAAGGAAGGGGCGGAAGATGAGCAGAATCAACGAACTGCACTTCAGAAAAAAGGGTTCGGCTTTCGTATTGATCGCGGACATGCCTCCGGGACTTCCGGATCTCAAGACTAAGCTAAAGAGCTGGACCAGAGCGGTTATTGTCCACAATGATGAAAAGACCAGGGACCCAAGGGCCACGGATCCCAAGCGGCGCGACAAAGGAAAGCCGGCTGGCTGGGGTATGCCCGGCGGCGGTATCTTCGACTGGAAAGATCCCAACTCCATCATTGCCCACTTTGTGCCTCCGGATTGTTCATGCGAAACCTCGGTAGAGGCCGTGATTCGCGAAATGTTTGAAGAAAGCGGATTAGTGATTGATACCGGCGATCCTAGGCTGGTGGAAAATTTGAAAAACTACCACGCCGAAATCACCGGCACACAAGGAAAAAGATTTTTTGCGGAAGCCATCGCGGGACGGATGCTTCTCATCCACGAGTACGCAGCGCAAGTTGAGGCACGTGGCTTGATCTATCCCCTAGGCGGACAAGATAAAGGCAATCATACCCTCTTCCAATTTTTCGTTGACGCCAATAATCTGGTGGACAAAAATTCTCTGGCTACCAAAGTTGATGATGCCGTGAAATTCAATAAGCTGGACCCGGCCAACAACACCGGAATGACTCACTGGAAGTCTCGGGAAGAGCTCGAGACTTACGCGGCAAGTTACGTCAGCCTCAAAAGAGCTTCCGACGACGAAGATGAGCGCCTCCGCGAAGAGACCAGAAAAGACGGCAAGCGACGCAAACTGGGATTGGGGCATATTTACTTCAGCCACCTTGAAAGAATGGGATTCACCGTAGAACAGGAACAGAGAGAAGATCATTTGCACATTCAGCCTTAAAGCTCAGGACCCCGAAAGGGGTCTTTTAAATTTTTAATTACTAATTTCTAAAAACCGCTATACTATATGGGTATGGCTCTGGCTATTTATAGAAAATATCGCCCGAAAAGTTTTGATGAATTTTTTGGGCAGAAAGAAGTCGTGGAAATCATCCGCAATGCCGCCAGACAAAACCGGCTGGCACACGCCTATCTATTTTACGGCCCTCGCGGAACCGGCAAAACCACAACCGCCCGGCTGGTAGCCAAACTCGCCAACTGTGAAACCCGATTGTCTGACAACGGATTCTACCAGAAGGGCGAGCCCTGCAACGATTGCGGCCGGTGCAAAGAAATAGATTCCGGCCGGGCGTTGGATATCATAGAAATAGACGCCGCCTCCAACCGCGGCATTGATGATGTCCGCGCTCTTCAGGAAGGAATTCGCTCCTCTCCTTCTTCTTACGATTACAAAGTGGTTATCTTGGACGAAGTTCACATGTTGAGCCGAGATGCCTTTAACGCGCTTCTAAAAACGCTGGAAGAGCCGCCGGCGCACGTAATTATTATTCTGGCCACCACCGAAATAGAAAAGGTCCCGCCGACTATCGCTTCCCGCACCCAAAGGTTTCATTTTCGTAAATTAAACATTGACGAGATCGTCCAAAAACTCCAAAAGATAGCGGCAGCCGAAAAAATGAAGGTCGCGGATGATGCCTTGGAATTGATCGCCGGGTCCGCGGACGGAAGTCTTCGGGATGCCGAGTCCCTGCTAGACCAGATGGCGAGCATTAAAAACCAGATCACCGCGGAAGACGTGGAAAAAATAATCGGCAAAGCCGGCTTGGGGCGTTTGGCGGATTTTTCGGAAATAATATTGGAAAACCAGCTCGCCGCGGCCCTAAAATACATCGCCGATCTTAATGCCGGAGGATACAACCTGGTGGATTTCAATAAAGAACTTATCTATTACTGGCGCCGCTTGTTAAGTTTGCGATTTGATCCATCCCTGGTGGAATTATATAAACAGGACATCACCAAAAAAGAATTGGAAAAGATCCGGACGCAAAGCGCGAAAATAGTTCCGGAAAAGCATCTGACTTTTGTACGGTCGCTCATCCGCGCCTATAGTGAAATGCGCTACTCCCCTTTTGTCGTCGTCCCGCTGGAGATCGCAATAATAGAGAATTTAAAAACAAAAAACTCCGCGTAAAGCGGAGCTTAAGGCAATCTTTTGGGTTAGAGCGCGAAGACTGCTTCTCGCGACGAATCGGGCAATAACTCATACCATCCCCAACAATCAGGACACAAGCGCGCTTTGCGATTACCGACTTGGCAAATTCGAGTGCCTTTTTGATAATCAGCTTTAAATTCCTTTGAGCACTGCTCACAGGCATGCATGCTGCGAATCTCGGCCCAGGCCACCAACTTATCCAGATAACTCCCACCGCGACCAACATATTCGATATTCAGCTTGCCATCGCGAAATTCCAGTTGCGTGATCCTGAAAGTATCATCCGAGTGAAGTCGCGCCGCTCCGCAAAAACCGGCGATGATCTGGAACCAACCGTCGCCGAAATTGAACTTGCATCCATCGTCAATGAACGGAAAACGCCTACGCAAATCTGCTTTCTTTGTTGCCTGCATCTTAACCTCTCCTAAAGGGGTAATGAAAAGAACGTTGCGATTATAGCATAGAATTATACAATGCGCAATAGCCCCTTAGTTGAATAAAGCTGTGAAATCTGATTAGATTACTTTATTCTGGGATCGTCCCTCGGCCGTAGCCCGGCCACGGGCGAGGCTAATGGTAGAACAACTATGCAATTCGTATACGTGCTTCGTAGTAAAAAAGATGGAGATTTGTATATTGGTTGCACGAAAAATATCGAAAATAGGTTAGTAATGCATAACTCCGGAATGGTTGTCTCTACAAAATCACGATTACCAATGGAGTTGATATATCGTGAAATATACCAAGATAAATTTGAAGCTTTTCGAAGGGAGAAGTTTTATAAGTCCGCACCGGGGAAAAAAATATTGAAATCAAAGATCAAATATTGCGGGATCGTCTAATGGTAGGACACGGGACTTTGAATCCCGGTATCTAGGTTCGATTCCTAGTCCCGCAGCTTTGCGAGTAAATCACAAGCAACAATGAAATTAGAAACGGCAGTCTTCGGTGGCGGATGCTTCTGGTGCACGGAGGCGGTGTTTATGATGCTTAAAGGCGTCGAAAACGTCCTACCCGGTTATGCCGGCGGATTCAAGCCAAACCCCACCTATGAAGAAGTCTGTTCGGGAACAACTGGCCACGCGGAAGTAATCCTGGTGGAATATGATCCGAAACAAGTAAAATACCGTACTTTATTAACCATATTTTTCGCGAGCCACGACCCGACCACCCCAAACAAGCAAGGGGCGGATATCGGCACACAATATCGATCAGTTATTTTTTATACTTCGGAGGAACAAAAAGGCCAGGCGGAATTATTCATTAAAGAATTAAATGATTCCAATAAAACGGGATCGCCAATTGTCACGGAAATAAAACCATTGGATAAATTCTACGAAGCAGAAAATTATCATCAAAACTATTACGCTAAAAATAAAAATGCTCCCTATTGTCAGGTAGTTATCAATCCCAAGCTGGAGAAAGTGCAAAAGGAATTCGCGAATTTGTTGAAGTAGAATCTTTAGCTGACTTTGAACTTTTCGGACCTTGCGAACTGATTAAAACGCGTCATGCGCGTCGTGCCAGCGATTAGCCCCGTCGGTGCCGTGAGTTTTTAAGTCGCTATTTCGAACATCAAACGGAAGTTCCGATTGCATAAAAATATCATTGGCATCCACTCCAATCGCGGGATTCAAGGTCTGAATAAATTCACCCTGTTTGTTGGTTTGAGCTCCCAACGGAACCTGCGCACCGGGGAAAATTTCCACAAAATCGGTACTGCATCCGTTGAAGCCGGTCATGTAATCACTTACTAGATCTTCCAGATAAGTAAAAATTGTCGGCTTAGTACTGGAATTAACGCCATCGGAAACCGTCCAGGGGTTGACCGCACTAGCGCCACAGGTAGTAATCGTCCAATCGCTTTCCCGATAACCATGCCACTGCCAATGGATCGCGTTGAGATCCTCCACGATCTTTTCAACGATCGTCTGATGACCGATAACGCGGGAAACATCGGTAAAGTTATTGGTATCAGTGATCATTTCATTATAATTACTCAACTCATAAAATGTTCCGACGTCCGAAGAGTCTTCCTGAAAAATTATCAATTTTTGATTGGAATCATCCATCGCCAAACCTTCGACGGTGTACGTGGTGGCGGAAAAATCGGTCAACTTCGTTCTTTCTAGCCCGGTAATAGTACCGTCCCCGGCGCGAGTAAGCACAAGGGTATAAAGCTCATCGCCGGTATCATCGGTTAAAATAATGCTACCGCTACCCAATCCGCGATCGCTAGAAGTAAGAGTCATTGCGTTGACGGTAATATCGTCCAATTTATGACCTGCGATACTTTCCGCCAATACCCGGCTATCGCCGTCAATTAATTGGGCAATGGTTGTATCCCCGCCTTGCGCGTTATTTATATAATAAATATCCGTCTCGCCTTCATCGGTATATTGGTCTTCGCTAAAGATCAAATTTCCGTACGAATCGAAAAATAAATTATCAATTTCACCGCGCCCGCTGGCCACCGTGGTAAATGTAGTGCTGACATTGCAACTGGAGTCAACGGTAAATTTCAACAAATTATTATCGGTGGTATTCGCGGTTAAGTCCGGATCGTCCACCACATATAGAACCGTGCCGTCCGGAGAAGCGGTAATGGAGTCTGCCTCAAAGGTCGCGTCAGTCAAGTCAGTGCGGACCACCGCGGTGCTACTGCTGTAAGTTCCATCAGACTCTAAATCAAAGCACCAAAACTCTTCGCCGGCCCGATCGGCAACCATCATCCGGCGCGAACTGCCGACAAAGGTGAAACCGCGAGGATTATCAAAAAGTCCCGGACTGGTAGTGTCGCTGAAAATATGAGTTGGCGGTGAACAGCCGCCTCCATAGGGAATTAGGTACATCGCGTCAGTATTTCCCGACCCGGTAATGTTTCGGGTGTAATAAGTACCGACGTCGTTAGATTGCAAAAATCCCGGACTATTAGTGACGCCGGAACAAAATGACGCCCCGCCGCTCAAGGCTGAAGTGTCATCAGCAGTGCTGGAATCGGCGCCGGTGCCGGTTGGATTCAATAAATACTTATCGGTAGTGCCAATAACTAAAGCCCGGGCGGTTTGGTGCCGAACAATCTCCCGAAGCGGGAAATTCAGGGTATAGCTATCATCATCCCAATGAGGCGATCCTAATATCAAAAATTGAGTAGATCCTCCACCCGTAATTGTTTTATAGTTGGCTACCCGGAAGATCACATTCACAACCGTGTCCTTTACTCCATCGTCTTCCCGTATCCAAATGAAGGACTCACTGCTGGAAGCCACGGTTACTTTCACGATCTCCAGGCCAGTGCCAAGAGCGGCCAAAGCGTCGCTATCATCGGAAATGGTTTCCTCCTCGGCAGCCGACAAACTTTGATCGCTGGTAAAAGAAAGAATGTTGCCAATAGCAGTCCGCAAAGTCGCGGTCGCGGCCGCATCGTTGGTTAAAATGGTAGTAGTGGCAATAGTTAAATTGTCATAAAGCGCCGTGTGATCAATGACCTCCTGCTCAAAATCACTTTCGGCAGAAAAAGTTATCGCTTTAAGAGTTGAAGAAGCAGCGGTTGACGAACCAGAGCTGGCGGTTCGTTCCACGCTTCCGGGCGATTGAAATTTGTGAGCAATCTTAAAACCACAAGACTGATTATCACGATTTTTAATAGTATAAACCGTCGCAGGGTCAAAAGTTTTAAGCTGGAGCGAGCCGCCGCCGACGACTTGTGAAAAAACTTTATTATTGGAATAGATCGTGCAGGGCGCCTGATCGCCGCCGCAGATCCAATGAATAGTGTAACGGTTATCAAGCGTGATCACGTCGTCGATATCCAAACCGCAGGCGTTGCTATTTAAATCAATGATCCGATTAAAAATGCGCGCCACCACCGGCTGAACGATCCGGTTGCTCAAATCGAACGGGCTATAAAACAGACGCAAATCTTTCAACGCGGAAAGTTTTTGATCTATTCCAGTTGAAGGCAGGGCCGCCAACGCGCCTAAAACAACCGCCACAAACCCCAAGGAAATCAAAAATCGCTTCATCGGTGATTATGTCTATCCATTGCTTAAATTATAACAATTCCGATACTTGATACCTGATACTTTATACTTGATAATGTCCTTCTCAATATAGACTGCAAGGTATAAATTTAAACAGTCCATATTGAGAAGTGATTTTATTCGCTTCGCTCATAAAATCAAATGCTTTCCAATAAATCAAATCTGTTTTATGTCATAAGTAGTTTGTCACTTTTTTTATTCCTGGCGCTGATCGGCCACTTTGGCACACCGAACATCCTGGATCAGGACAGCTTCTATTACCTCGGCTTGGGCGCCCAGCATTGGGAGATCGGTTTCTTTAATACCGATTTTCCCTGGACGCAATTCGCGGTACTAAAATATCTAGGGGTGTCCTTGTGGTACGGCTTCGGAGTTTTGATGTCTCCATTCGCGTTCATTAAAGATGCCGGCCCGGCGATCAAAACCGCCGGAGTCTTGTTGACCTTCGGAGCGCTATCAGCGATCTACTTTTCTTTTAAAAAATTAAAGCTGCGGATGCCTCTGCTCTGGCCGATGCTGATGTTCTTCTCCGCGCCTAATGTAATGTCGCGCCTGCTAATGGTCAGGCCGCAAATAATATCCGTGGGACTTTCCGCGCTTTTAGTCACCGGATTGTCGCTTAACAATTCCTGGTTGATGTTCCTTCCCGCTTTCGGAATCAGCTGGGCGCACATGAACTTCTTCTGGATGCCGGTATTTATTTTGTTGGTCCACCTAGCTGTAAAATTGGTCACCGACCGCAAAATCCATTGGCGCGCTTTATTTTCCGCCGGCAGCGGAATTATCCTCGGACTTCTGCTCCGCCCGCAACCGATCAACGCGCTGAAACTTTTCTACATCCAGCTGGTAGAACAATCACTGACCAAAATAAAAGGGTTGCCTATTTTATTCGGAGAAGAAAACTCACCGATATCGCCGAATATTCTTTTTAAAAATTTCGGGATATTCCTTGTAATTTGGGCGGTCTTCCTGATCTACGGCCTGTGGCAGGTCTGGCGCGACCGGAAATCCCCTTCGACCAGTTCGGCTATCTCTGTTTTTAGTTACCTAGTGATCCTGAATAGCATCTTATCCGTCGCCTTCTTTTTAGTAAGTATTCTGCTCGCCCGCCGCGCCTATGATTTTTGGGTTATGTTCGGGGTCTTTATGATGGCGGCGGTATTCACGCTCATATCCAAAAAGATCGGACGGACATTCGAAGCTCACCGGATCTACGCCGGTTCTTTGCTGGCCATCGCCCTGCTGATCCTGATTCCCTACTCCTCAAGCAAACTAGTCAGAGCGCTGGCCAACGAAGCCTACCCGCCCGATCTGGCAAAAGCGTCCGGGCAATGGCTGGCGACTAACGCCGAACCCGGGGAAATTGTTTTCAATGTATCCTGGAGCCGCTTCTCGCCGCTTTTTTACTGGGCGCGCAATGTTTATTACGTCACCAGCTTGGACCCGATCTTTCAATACAAATTTGACGAAAAGATATTTTGGAAAAACCAATACCTGACCGAAGACTTAGTCACCAAAAAAACCTGCGCCCGGCCCTCCTGCGAACGCGAAGAGCTGGAAGAAACTTATGACTTTTTGAAAAAAGAACTGGGAGCAAAATACGCTTTCGTGGAAAAACACCGCAACCCCGCCGTTTATTTCTACTTCAACACCGATCTTCGGTACGAAAAGATTTTAGAAACCAAAACCGAAGCGCTATTCAGAATCAAATAACTACGAATTACGAATAGGTCCTATTAAACTTATAAATCCAATAAGTCCCATAGGGCGAATAAGTCCATAGGGCAAGCCCTTGCTTTGAGGTTAATTTTGAGTTATAATATCTAGACATGAACAAAAAGGCTGCTATCTGGTTAGGCGTCCTGTTCCTGATGGTTGGCTCCCTAGTAGTTATGGGGCTGAATTCCCGCAATCCGGGTATTTCCGGAGGATTACTGGCCAGCGCCATTTCCGCGACCGACCGGGTTTCCGGATCACCGGACGCCAAGGTAGAACTAATCGAATACGCCGATTTTCAGTGCCCCGCTTGCGGACTTTATTACCCATGGGTAAAAGATCTCAAAAAAGAATTTGACGGCAAAATAAAATTCGCCTTCCGGCACTTCCCTCTTCGCAGTATTCACCAAAACGCCGATCCGGCGTCCCAAGCCGCGGAAGCCGCGGGATTACAAGGAAAATTCTGGGAAATGCACGACCAAATATTTGAACATCAAAACGACTGGTCCAAAAATGCCGGCGCTAAAAATTTGTTCGAAGGATACGCGTCTCAAATGGGACTGGATCTGCAAAAATTCCGGACTGACCGGGAATCAGCCGCGACACTCGATAAAATTAATTCCGATCTTGCCGGAGGACTGGCAATCGGCGTCAATCATACTCCGACCTTCTTCTTAAACGGCCGGGAACTGGAAAATCCGATGAATTATGACGAATTCCGCAATGCCATTCTTCAAGCTCTCAACGACGCCAAGTAAACTGCTGGTGGTGGTCGTTCTTATTCTAAGCTTTATCGGCTTTCTGGACGCTTCTTATCTGACCTTCAAGCATTATTCGGGAACGCCGATCAATTGCGCCATTTTTAACGGCTGTGAAGAGGTTACTAACAGCAAATATGCCACCATCGGCCCGGTGCCGGTGGCGCTTTTGGGGGCAATTTATTACGCCTTGATCTTCCTGCTAGTGATTGCCTATTTAGACTCTAAAAACCCCAAATTCTTCAATTTAGCCGCTTTAATGACCCCTTTGGGGCTCATCGCCTCTCTGGGGCTGGTCTATCTGCAATTATTCATCATTAAAGCCATTTGCCTCTATTGCATGGTTTCCGCCGCGGACTCCACTCTACTTTTCGTAGCCGGCGCGCTTTACTTCTATAAATCAATACCAAACAAGACCTTTACCGCTCCGCCTACAAAATAAGCGGCGGTGGCGGCCAAACCGCCGACTAGGAACATTTCCATACCGGACCGGAACCAGCGCGCGCTGGTTACCAGACTTCTAGCTGATCCGACCGCGAATAAAGCCACTCCGGTGGATATAACAGCGATCAAAAATTGCCAATCAGCCGCGACACCAAAAATATAAGGAATCAACGGCAAAGCTCCGCCGATAAGGAACGCAATAAAAGTCATAAACCCGTGCTTCCAGGGGAACTCAATAGCATCTTCAAAAATGTTCAACTCATCCCGCATCATAATATCCACCCAGCGCTTTTTATCACCGGTAATATCTGCCAACACGCTTTCAACTTTATCCTCGCCGATCCCCCAGCGGCGAATGATCACCCGCATTTCCTCCAGCTCTTTATCAGGGAAATCGCGCACTTCATCCTCTTCAATTTTCCTTTGCTTCTTTTGAAAAGAAAGCCGTGAACGAATAGCAAGATAATTAGAAAGGCCCATGGAGATTCCATCGGCGATCAAATTCGCCAACCCTAGAATAATAATCACACCCGACGGCAGGGCCGCGCCGGGCGCGCCCGCGCGTAACCCCCAAATAGGTATTATGCCGGCAATTGGG
>CAYHBX010000017.1:0-16157 GCA_964355005.1 uncultured Candidatus Saccharibacteria bacterium
GCTAAAGCCAGCATTAAACCCAAAGTTTCCTCGGCAGTAGAAGTGATCTTGTCCAAAAATTCCGTATGCCCGCGCAAGGTTACTAATTTGATTCCCCGCTTTTCGGCTTCAGCGACATCGATGTGATTATGTCCGGTGGTAGGCGAAGCAATAATTTTCAAATTAGGCATTTTATCCAACCAGGACTTATCAATTTTGTGCTTCAAGCGAACCGTCAATATTTCGGTGTCAGGATGGGGATTTTCTCCAAAACTAACTTCGCCCAACGAACGATAAGTCGCCAAAGCGTTTTTTGAATAATCCTGCTGTTCTGTAATATGAATTCGCATAATTCTTAATTCGTTATTCGTAATTCACGCAACGCTTCCTCTGCCGCTTCCCAGTCTTCGGGGACGTTAATATCCACGGCGTATTTGGCGTCAATTACATACGGCATAGTTTTCTCCCCATAAAAATTCGGCTTGCCCGGGTCGGATAGTAAGCCGGTTTTGAAAAGATAAATGGAACCGACGCTCCAATAGTTTTTTTCCAAATCCTGACGGCGAGCCACTCTTTCATGGATCGGGCGGTTAGAACCAACCAACCGCAAAGCTCCCCCGTCATTAACAAACATCGCCTTTTTGTGATGATAATTTTCCGGAATTTCCGCAACGCTCAAAACAGAGTCCGCTCCGCTTTTTTCCAGCAAAACGGTGGCCTCTTTAATATGAAAGGCTTGTCGCGCCGGAGAAGTCGGCTGAAGCAATAAAACATAATCCGGTTCATAGCCGTCTTTTTCTTTTAAAGTTTTGATCGCGTGCTGAAGTACCGGCAAATGCGAAGCCTTATCATCGGCGATCTCCGCCGGACGCATAAAAGGAACTTCACAGCCGTATTGCCTGGCCACCTCGGCGATCGCCGGATCATCAGTGGAAAGGATAAGACGATCAACCACGCCGGATGCTTTCGCCGCTTCTATTGTGTAGGCGATCAACGGCTTGCCCAACAGCGGTTTAATATTTTTACCCGGGATTCCTTTAGAACCTCCGCGGGCAGTAATTACGCCTAAAATTTTATGCATAATGCGAAAATTATATATTATGCGAATAATGCGAACTCTCTAATGCAAACTTGCGAATCACGCGAACAAAATTGGCTACGTTTGTTAGCATTATTCGCATTGATTTCGTTGGCATTATATTCTGTCATAAAATTTCTTCTGCGATATCAATTTTACTTTGCTTAAAACTTCAATGATCTTTTTGCTGGATTGCGGACGGAAGTACAGATCGGATTTTTTATAATGCCCATGCTTGAGCTGTTTTTGAACGGCCGCTTTAATACCGGCAGCTTGATGACCGACATCCAAAACATTTTCTCCGCGCAAACGATTGGCTTGCCGAGTGCCGACATTTACCACCGGAACGCCCAAATAAGACGCCTCCTTAATGCCGGCGGAGGAATTACCGATCAAAACACCCGACTTACGCAACAGGCCGATAAAGTCTTCCGGCAGAAGGTCGGTCACGAAACGGATCTTTTCATTTTTTAATTTTCCATGTTCCCGATAAATGCGGATGGCTTTGGAAACCTCACCGGTTCCCGCGTCGCTGTTCGGCCAGAACCAAACAGTCGGCATATTCAATCCATCTATCGCCTTTAAAGTTTCTTCAACATTCCGGCGATTATTTTTTTCGGTAGTTACCGGATGCTGCATTACCATCAAGAATGGTTTATTAACGTCGATCCTGGCGCCAAGACCGCTTTTATTTACCGCCCGGCCGTCATTATTTTTCTCCACCAGCGACGCGAACTCCACGTCCGGAGAACCGACATTAAAAACCAATTTCGGATTCTCACCCATCTGGATCACGCGCTTGCGGGCGGCTTCGTTGGTAACAAAATGAATATGCGCGAGCTTGGTGATGGCGTGCCGGACGCTCTCATCAATCGTTCCGCTGACATCGCCGCCTTCAATATGAGCAACGGTTTTGTTCAAATAAGCCGCGACCATCGCGATTGCCAACTGCTCAAACCGATCACCGCGGATCAGTACGATGTCGGGGTTCAGTTTGTGCAGAGAATTCGCGAATTCCAAAGCCGTCAGCCCGGCAGTCTTCGCCATAGCGATATGACCGCCGCCATCTATCACATTGAAAAGAGTTTCATTGACCGTAAAACCGGCTTCAGCGATGGCGGGCAGAAAACGCTCACCGTGCTTATCCAACAAAACTGAACCTCCTACCACCAACTGAAGTTCTAGCTTTGGGTTTTTGTTGATCAAATTCAAAAGATGCTTCTGCCGCGCGTAATGGATACGGCTAGTTATCGGGAAGCAAATTTTACGTTTTGGCTTAAATTGCTTAACCATAAAAGTACCTATATATAACCTTAAAATAAGCCTCCGGTCAACCTATTTACGCCCTGTCTTGGTCGCCACCTCCTTTAGTTGTGTACCAGTCGGAAAGGTCATTTTTATCTTTAGTTTTGACCGCAAAGTTCAAATGCGTCCGCTTGAAGCTGACGGGATTGAATAGGATGGGCAGACGGGCAAAAATCCCCTTGCTGCCACTCTCAAAACCGGCCGCTTCCAGCCCTTGATTATGAAAATCGCCGCTCGAAAAATAATCTATAAAATCATATCTATTTTCACGGGCAAATTCCGCGATACGAGAAAAAGCGAAGGTCTCCGCGCCTTCTTCAACGACAAGATCAATGATCCGCAACGCCTTGACTCCCATGGGGCCATTTTCATTTTTGACGCTTTCCGAGCGAGCTACCACTAACCCACGAATTTTTTCTCCGTCTTTCGCCGCGAACATCAGATATTTTGCCAATGGGTTTTTAGCAAACCGCCAATTCAGATATTGCGCCGACCGATTGATGGTCATCGGATAACGCTCTTTCACGTGGCCCCAAAATTCGTCCATCTCGGCGCCAAACGCGTCAATCCGGTCAAAATGCCAGCCAGTTTTTATAACCGGTTTAACGGGGAAAGCCGAAAAAGAGTAGAGATCGTTGTCCGCTTTAATGATATAAAGCCAGCGTGCCAGATTTTGTTTTTGCCAACCCGCTTTTTCAAACATCGGCCAAGCCGAATCGTTGATGGTGTGATCGAACGTGACCGGACTAATAGTGGATGCCTTTTCCAACAATAAGTAGCCGTACCCAAGGGCTCGCAAATCCTTTTTAACTATTAAATTGCACAATTGCGTGCCGGGCATCGTAGTGCCGCGATGATGGTGTGGCGCGGAAAACAATCCGAAGGTTCCGATCAAATTTTCTTTGCTGTCAAATAAACCAAGCGTTTCGTAATAATTTTTGTCGGTGTTCCAGGGCGTATCAAACTGCCAATCATAATAAATTTTATTGGTCAAAATATGTCCCGCGCCATATTCCGAGGCATTAAACCGCTCTAACTTATCCCACTCGGATTTTTTAATTCTGCGAACAATCATTATTTTATAAAGGCCGCAATTTTTTCGATGGAATTAAAATTTTCCGGAGTCAGTTTTTCCATATCGATCGCCACGCCAAGGTCGGTTTGGATGTAAGAGATTAGTTTCATCATCGAAAAAGAATCGAGGACGCCCGAGGCGATCAAGTCAACCGACTCATCGTTAATTGATTTCTGGGTTTCTTTTTCTAAAAATTCCTTTATTTTTTTCTTATAATCCATAATTCGTTATTCTTTATTCATTGTTCGCTTCAATTCATTGCGGTCTGTTTTTCCCGTGCTAGTCCGAGGCAAAGAAATTTTAACAACGATCTTTGCCGGTATCATGTAGCCGGGGATCAGCTTGGCCAAGTCAGATTTTATAGCTGTTTCGTCTTTTGTTTCTTTCAGCTTAACAAACCCGACCAGCTCGCTACCATCAGTTTCAGGAACCGCCGTCACGATCACCGCCGCTTCGGCAATGTACGGCAAGGCCATTAGAGCCGCCTCGACATCGCCCAGCTCAATACGATTTCCACTTATCTTTACCTGAAAATCCTTCCGGCCGATAAATTCATAATTTCCATCTTCGCGGAGGCGAACCAAATCGCCGGTTTTATAAACTTTTCCTTTTTTGGGAAAGTTAATGAAAAATTCCCTGGTTTTCTCGGGATTATTCCAATACCCCCTTCCGACGCCGGCGCCACCCACATATAACTCGCCATCCACGGCGAACACTTCGACGTTACGACACGCCTTTCCAATTGGAACCAGCTTGGTTAGATCCTTCGGCGGTTCGGGAACCCGATAAAAAGTACACTGCACGGTGGTTTCGGTCGGCCCATACATATTCACGAATTTCTTGTCTGGGAAGGTTTGCATCCATTCCGCTAAAAATCTGGTCGGGAAGCCTTCGCCGTTAAAAAATATTTTCTGGACCGAAGGAAGACGATCATCTTTAATTACGCCGGCATTGGAAAGATAAACCATCACCGACGGAACGGAGTTCCAGATCGTCAGCTGATTTTCTTCGATAAATTTCAAAAGCTGACCGGGAAACAGGGAGTATTCTTCGGGAACCAAAAACAATGTCGCGCCGGCCTTGAAAGCGCAATATAGATCAAAAGTGGAAAGATCGAAATGCAATGGCGGGTGTTGGGACATCCGATCGTTGTGATCGATCCCAAACTCTTCTACCGCCCAATCGGTAGCGTTAATAATGTTGGCGTGGGTGATCATCGCTCCTTTCGGAATGCCCGTGGAACCGGAAGTATATAGAATGTAGGCCAAATCATCGCCCGCGTTTCCATATTGAATTTCGGAATCATCAAAAGCCGCGACATGATCACGATTGGTTTCAATATCAAAAACATCGGCCGAATCGCCCAAAAGTTTGGCAGTCTCGGAATTGCAAATTACCAACGCCGGATCAGCGTCTTCAATAATTTGCGCCAGCCGAGCCGCCGGCGCTTTGGCGCTCAATGGCACATAAATGGCATCAGCTTTCAAAATTCCTAAAATAGATTCAATCGCTTCCATTGATTTCGGCAAGCAAAATGCCACTCGATCTCCCTTTGCCACCCCCGCGTCTTTCAAAAATCTGGCCAGCTGATTAGAGAATTTTTCCAACTCGCCGAATGTTCTTTGCTTTTCACCAAAGACCACCGCCGGATGATCGGGATATTTTTTCGCAGATTCAGAAAAATATTCTTGGATTAATTTCATTCTAATGTTCTTGAGAATATTGGAATAGATCAATTTACAAATAAAGCCGTGGCGACAGCGTAATCGTGAGTATGGGACAAGGAAACGAGAAATTTACCGGACGATGACCTATGACTATGGACCATGACCAATGGCGCCCCGTTTTTATCGTTCACTATTTCAATCTCTTTAACTTTATAAATAGTGCTTCGCAGGCATTTCAAAACCGCTTCCTTGGCGGCAAATCGGGCGGCAAAGTGTTGGGCGGGATCGGTTTTGGATAAACAATATTTTATTTCGGCATCACTGAAAATCTTAGAATAAAAAACGCTTCCTTTTTTGTAGGGAATCTTCCGGAATCTTTTTACTTCCACGATGTCTATTCCGATGTTTTGAACTTTCATTTTGAAATTAGTAATTGATTAGAAATTAGAGTAATTAGGAATTAGAAATTATCGCGGTAGCGATTCTCTCTCCTGCCTTTCCATCCACCTTCCAGCATTGCTCCTCCACCAACCGCTTACGGCCGGCCGCGTCCAGTTTCGGATCAGCAAGATAGGCGTTGATATCGCGGATAAATTCTTCCCGGGACTCCGGATAGCGGATGCCGCCCGTTTTAACTGCTTTTTGATAATGCGTCATCCGGTAAAAATGAGTGGGCGATTTAGACATTAACTCTTTTTCGCGAACCTCAAAATTAATATTGATCACCGGCTTGTTAAACACCGCCGCGTCGATACTCATACTGGAGGCATAGCAGACAAATAGATCGGCATTCGCCAAAGTATCGGTCAGCCCGCGAATATCATCAAAGCTCATATCCCAATCCACGCCGCGCTTGGCGGAAAAACGGATACCCGGCAAATCATAAATTAAACCGGGACGTTTTTTTAATTCCGCCTCATCGGTAAAATCGTTCGGTTGGAAACGCACCAACAATTGGGCATTTTTTATTGTTCCGCCCGCGATTGCCAAACGTAAAAGATCAATGATATCCCAATCGGAATTACTATAGGCCTTGCCCATCGGAGCATAAACGATCAGCTTTTTCGTCGGATCCAATCTTTTGTCGCGGAAAAATTCCTGACGACTTAACGGTTTATAATTTATATGCCAATCATATTGAGGAACGCCAGCTACAAATATCCTGCCTTCGGGCATCTCGGCATTATCCATCGCTTCCTTCTTAACCAATTCATTAAATACTACCAACCGATCGGGCAATAGACGGATCATTGACCGGGCGGTCAATTTGTCCCAAGAATTAATGAAGCCGACGGTTTTCACGCCGCGCCGCCTCGCTTCACGAAGCAAATTAATTTCCAAATCATCAAAAAGATGGGCCAAAAAAATCGCATCGGGGTGATATTTCTCAAAGTAATTCGCGAAGGTCTTATCACTGACCAACAAAAGGTCTAACCAACGAACAATGCACCGAACCGAGGGGCGGGCAAAAATACGATTTAATAGCAGACCAAAAATATAACGGGGATAATTTCCTGATTCCTCAAGCGCCATACGCCGGCGTAAATCATTGGTTTCTGTCCGCACTAATAAAGTTTTTAAATATCCGAATAGCTTATCCCAAACGCCCCGCTCTTTTCGCTCTGCCGGTTCATATATTACCCGAGGATGAGAAAATTCCTTCTGATAGTAGGCGGCTCGCTCCGGACTGCTGACAAAAAAAACGACGCGTACGTCATCGTAGGCGATCAGCGACTTATATATATCAGTGCGTAGAATATTTTTCGCCTCTACGCCCTGAAAAATTGTTATAAATACAGTTCTCATTATTCATGATTCCTGCTTCTTGATTCTATTTCTTTCTCGCTTGAAACCAGGCGACGGTCCGCTTCAACCCCTCCTCAAAAGAAACTTTCGGTACATAACCAAAAAATTGTCTGGCCTTGCCGGTGTCGGCTAAGGTATCGCGGGCATCACCGGCGCGGGGCGGCTGGCGGTCCACCTCTAAGGAGCGACCGGTAAGCTTCTCGATCATTTCTTTGACTTGGTTCACGGAAAAATAAGTTTCGGTGCCAATATGAAAAACTTCTCCGCCGAATTTTCCGTCGTGCCTCATACAAGCGATATTGGCGTCCACGACATCATCGACATAGCAATAATCACGACGATTCTCGCCGTCCCCGAAAAGCACGGCTTCTTTATTTTTCGGAAAATACATCGCTTCCAGCCAGGCGGAAATTACGGTTGAGTAAGGCGAAACGCCATATTGGCCGGGGCCGAATACGTTGAAATAACGGAGGCAAGCCACATCTAAACCGTAAAGATTACCGAAAATCTTCGCGAACGGCTCGCAGGCCAGTTTTTGAGCGGCGTAAGGAGACAATGGATCGGGTAAGTTATCTTTTTCGTTGGTCGGGTAATGCTTTGCCGTTCCGACGATCGCCGACGTGGAAGAATGAATAACGCGCTTTACTCCATGCTCGGAAGATTTTTTGAAAACTAGGATCGTCCCGGTAATATTCACGTCGCTAGTTTCTACCGGCTTTTCCACGCTTAGCGGCACATAGGACATCGCGGCGAAATTAAACACATACTCCGGTTTGTGCTTAGAAAATATCTTCTCCAGCATTGCTTCATCCCGGATTGACCCCTCATAGAAAGTGATGCCCGCCGATACCGCTTCTTTGGTACTGTTAAAAAAATTATCCAGGCCGACGATCTCGGTTTCCGGATATTCTTTTTGGAATTTCCTGATAAAATTTCCCGCTATAAAACCGGCCGCCCCCGTGACCAAAACAGACTTTGGAGTGGTAAACATACTGTTGATATTACAACAAAAAAACCTTACCGTCCATCGGTTTTGAGGTACGCCTCCACCTCCCGCCACTTGTCCTCCGTGTCAATTCCTTTGGAATAATCATCACATTCGTAGCTGTAAAATTTCTTGCCTTTGACTATTAAGTCGGGTAGTAACTGCTTACCTAACTCATAAAACTTATTTTTAGGGATAAAGCCCAGGGCTGCTTTTTTCAAAATGAAAATACCGCGCATCCGGTAGGCATTGGGGTATTTTTCCGAGTGCGGCTTGGGGTGGATCTTCAAATAACTACCGTCGGCGGCCAGTTCGGCAACGTCCGCATCAGCGTAGTCGTCGGTTTTCTTCATCCTCTGCATGCCGAGGGCGTCCGGTTTTTTGAAGAACTCTTCCGCCATTTTAGAGTAATCAACCAAGCTCAACATATCGCCATACATCAAAAAAAAGGAGCCATCTAGGCTATCTTCGAAACTTTTCACTCCTCCGGCGGTACCCAAAATCTCCGACTCAAAATTGTAATTGATCTTCACGCCCCACTTACTCCCGTCACCAAAATAATTCCTGATCGTATCCGGCAAATAATGCAGATTGAAAAAAAATTCGCTGACGCCATGTTTTTTAAACTGCTCAATATTGCGTTCCAGCATCGGCTTGCCGAGCAACGGCAACATCGGCTTTGGAATAGTGTCGGTAATGGGGCGCAACCGCGTTCCCAATCCGGCGCATAATATAACTGCTTGTTTGATCTTGTTCATGACTTATAACTAATAACTTACGAAGCCGACGCCGGGGGTCGGCTCTCCGACCGATAGCGTCGGAGCTGACGACTAATTATCTCAACCGCTTCACCAAGATCGGCGGCCTCCCAATCAGGATGAATATCCGGATATTTTTTATCTAAACCGGCATGACCCGGTCCGCTTTTAACTAAAATAGTTTTTAAACCGGCTTTTTGTCCGGCTACCACGTCAATTATCGCGTCACCGATCATAAAACTTTGATTCGGATCAACATTGAAATCCTTTAAACCTTTCAGGATCATTCCCGGTTCGGGTTTTCGGCAGTCACACTTCAAACGATATTGCTCCAGGGTCGCTTCGGGATGATGCGGGCAAAAATAAACCGAGTCTATCTTAGCGCCATCAGTCTGAAGCCGACCGATCAGCTCCGCGTGTACCCTATCTATATCCGCCGGCGTTGCCACGCCGCGCGCCACCACCGGCTGATTGGTGACTATAATAGTCAAAAATCCAAGACTATTTAATTTCGTGACCGCCCCCGGAACTCCGGGTAATATCTCCAGATCTTTTATTTCGTGCATAAGCTCCACCTGTTTGATCAGGGTGCCGTCACGATCTAAAAAAACGGCCTTTGCTAGACCAGATTGGTTGGCTTTTGGACTGTCTCCCATTTTCCTTCTTGCGTTCTAAATTTAGGATGTGAAACGATCAGATGCCAAACAACTGCCTGGAATGATTCGGCGTGCGGAGTGACGGTTTCGGAATTAACAGTTGGGACTACCACGCAGGCGTCGGCCACCTGCTTAGTATATCCGCCATCTCGACTAACTATGCCCAGAACTTTAGCGCCAACCGACTTGGCAAGCTTTAAAGCTTCCACTAAATTCACGCTGACATTTTTTTCGGCATTACCGCCACCGACCGAAAAAACCAGAACCGCGTCTTTTTCGCTAATGGAGCTGACGTGCAACCAGCGAGCAAAAACGGAGTGCCAGCCGTCGTCATTAGTGCGCGCAGTTAGCTCCGAGACGTTGTCAGTTGGGGCGTAAGTTTCTATGCCAGCCAATTTTCGGAAATCATTCACCGCGTGACTGGCGTTGCCCGCGCTCCCGCCAACACCCAAAATAAACAGCCGCCCCTTGCGATCGCGGAGATCTTTAAGAATTTCAATCGTTTTATAGATTGAATTTTTATCAATGCCGTCCACCACCTGATGAACCTCTTTTAAGTAAGAATCGATATAATCTCGGTACATAATTAAGATTCGTATAATGTATATCCGACTTTTTGCCCATCTTCATAGAACATCTTCACGGTATCCAAAGAAAACTCTTCCAGATCATATCCAACTTTTTCCAGTTTTTTCAAAATGTCATGCGGAACGGTAATGATATCGCAACCTGCTTTATGCGCCTGGTAAATATTCCAAAGCTCGCGGGGACTCGCCCACAAAAGCTCAACCGAAGGATTTCCGGCAAGGGCCCGTTTAGCTTTTTTCATATAATGCTTCGGATCGTATCCGGCATCGGCGATCCGGCCGGCAAAAACGGAAACAACCGAAGGAACTTTTTTGGAAAGCACCTTGGCAACCTCCTCTACCTGTTTAACCGTAAAAACAGCCGTAACGTTAACTTTGATCCCTTGCGCGGCTAGTTTGGCGACCAGGGGAACGGAGGACTCTTTTTTGGTATTAGTGATCGGGATCTTCACGTAAACATTTTTACCCCAAGAGGAAATGATTTTGGCTTGCCGCTCCATTTCTTTGAAGTCGTCAGAAAAAACTTCAAACGAGATCGGTTTGTCGGGAATCGCGGCAACAACCTCTTTAGCAAATTTTACGTAATCAGTAATACCCGCCTTACGCATTAAAGTCGGATTGGTAGTAAAGCCCTTAATATAGGGTTTCTTACTTAATTCAATCATGCCGTCCTTCTCCGCGCCGTCGGCGAAGATCTTTATTTTCAGGTTGTTTATCTTTATTGGCATAGTTTATTTCAAATATGATTATGCTATAAAAAAACCTCCTTAGCAATAGCCTGAAAGCACCAAAAATGCGCTGCTTATTTTACAGATCTACAAGAACTTTGGACCCTTCGTGATCAAAATTATAACGCATTTCCTTCAGACCCCATTTTTTCATCGCCTCCCGGAATTTAGCGTGATCGCTCTCCACGTAAAAGGTGAAGAATCCGCCTCCGCCGGCGCCGGAAATCTTGCCGCCGAGCGCCCCGTTAGCTTTCGCGTCCTCGTAGATCTTATCGAATTGCGGATTAGACATCTTGCTGGAAATTTTTTTCTTATGTTGCCAGTGGGCGTCAAACAGCCGTCCGACTTCGGAGATGTTGTCGCTTTCAACCGCTTCCAGAATTTCATAACCAAGTTCTTTTATATAGTTCATGCTATCCACGACATCCTTCTTTTCTTCCTTCACGGAAGAAGATTGCTCTTTTAAAATGATGTCGGCGCTACGAGTTACGCCGGTGAAAAAAAGCAACAAATTATGGTTCAGGCCGGCAGCTGTGTCTTCGGACACGCTAGCCCGTCGCACTTTCACCGTACCGTCCTTGGCGATATCCAAAACCGTCAAACCGCCAAAAGCCGCCAAATACGGGTCCTGTTTTCCGATCGGCCGTTTTAATATCTGGTTTTCAAGTTTGAAATCCTCCTCGGCGATCTGCGCGAGGGAAACATAATCACGCCGTAGAGTATGCAGCGCGTTAAGAACACCAACCGCGTAGCAACTGGAGGACCCCAATCCGGTTCCGGCAGAGATGTCCGCCACGGAACTAATCTCGATTTTTTTCTCAATTCCCATCATCCGCAACGCCTCGCGGGCAATACCATGTTCTAGCTGATCAACCCGCTCCACTGATTCTGTTTTGGAATATTTCAAGCGGATCAGATCGTCCTCCAATGGACGATTAACAGTGATAAACATGTATTTATCAATGCCCGCGGAAAAAATAAAACCGCCGTATCTTTCGTAATAAGAAGGAAGGTCGGTACCGCCGCCGCCCAGGGTTACTCTAAATGGGGTTCTGGTAATGATCATATATTTAAATTATCCTAATTTTCTAATTATTCTAATTAACCTAACTAAAGTCTAGCCCCCGATGCTCCGGCTTCACTCTGCGCATCGTGTAAACATCGCTTTTTTTCAACTCTTCCAAATGTTTGGGTAACTGCGGATAGTTATCCCAAACAGCAGAAATTATCTTTCCGGTAATGCCGTCAGCCGCCTCGGAGGCCAAAAATAAGATCAGGTCGGCGGCGCGCTCGGGCGGAACCCCGCCTACCTCTTTTTGTTTCAAGAATTTTTCATAATTTTCCTTGCCGGTCTTTTCCGGACCCGCGGCTAGCGCCTCGTCCAGAAATTTGGTGTTCACGGCTCCAGGAAAAATCGCGTTGACCTGAATATTGAACGGCTGGAGCTCCGCCGCGACGGTTTCATTGAAACGAGTGATCGCCCCCTTAGAAGAGACATAGCCGCTAAAACTCGGGAAAGCGCCTTCGCCGCCACCGACAAAATTGACGATCTTGCCTCGCCCGGCTTTTTTCATCATCGTGACAACGTGCTTAGTCATCAAAAAAGTTCCGGTTAAGTTCACGTCGATAACTTTTTTCCATTCATTTAAGTCCAAAGTTTCCACCGGTCCGATCGGACCGTAAATTCCGGCGGCGTTGACCAAAACATCAACACTGCCCCATTTGCTCTCTATCCACTCCCGGACCCGCTGAACATCTGCTTCTTTGGAGACGTCACCGACTGCCGTTTCTACCTTCCCAAACGCGGAAAGCTCCTTTTTGGCATCTTTTAATTCTTGCTCGTCCCGCGAAAGGATCAAAACTTCGTCGCCATTTTTTAAAAACGCGATCGCCGTCGCTTTGCCAATCCCCCGGCTTCCACCGGTTATTAAAATCTTTTTACTCATAATTTATGATTTATTTTATGATTTTCGCCTTTTTCAATACTTTGTCGCTCAATTGGAAATATTTAATCGCCTCCGGATAACTGCTTACCCACTTAACATACTCTCTCACATTGTCTTCTAGGGCATACTTCGGTTTCCAGCCAAGTTTTTTTAATTTATCTATATTCATTATCTGATGTCGGGGAGTGTTCAAGCGATATTCTCCGGTAGTGGTCGGCTTGAATGGAATTTTCGCTTCTTTGGCAACTAACTTCGCCACATCCAAAACGGTAGTGATTTGGCCACTGCCGATATTGAAGGCCTCGTAATCCGCCCGCGAATCTTCCAAAAGCAGAAGATGGGCGGCCGTAACATCTTTAATATTCACAAAATCACGGATCTGCTTGCCGTCCTCGTGAATCGTTAGAGGCTTGCCGGAAAGCGCCTGCACGGCAAAAGAACGCAAGGCGCCGGAATAAAAATGCCGAAAAGACTGGCGGATGCCATGCACGATAGAATAACGAACCGAGACGGTCGGAATGTTATAAATCTTTCCCAAAATCACCGCCACTTTTTCTGCCGCCAGTTTGGAAATGCCATAAGGAATTTGCGGAGACAAAATATCGTCTTCGTTTTCCGCTACCGGTTTTACGATACTGCCATCTTGCGGACAGTGCATTTCCCAATCCTTTTTCTTAAGCTGTTCTTCCGCGCGATGTTTTAAATACATCTCGCCGTGTTGCGCGCAACGATATTTTCCCTCACCATAAACTGACTGCGAAGAAGTAATAACAATTTTCTTCACCGGCAATTTCTTTTCAACAATGATCTCGTAAATCAAAGCGGTGCTGGCGGTATTAGTGGTGAAATAAGTGCTAAAATCGGGCAGAAAATCCATATAGGCGGCAAGGTGAAAAACATAATCCACGCCTTTGAGCGCCTTTTCTAAAGTTTTCCGATCGCGAACATCCCCCTTGATTAACTCTGCTTTTTCATGAAACCACTCCGGAACTTTTCCGTTGTGGGTCGGCGGCTTCAAAGAATCCAAAACCCGGACGCCATAACCGGCGCTGATCAAACCGTCTACCAAGTGGGAACCGATAAAACCGGCTCCGCCGGTGACTAGAACTAATCCTTTATCTCTCATACGGGTTAACAATAAGAAACAAACTCTTCTTCGTCAATAAACTAAAAACCTACTATGCCATGGCATAGTAGGTGATTTTCTGTTGGCTAACCCCATCGCTAATCACTAATGACTAGTCGCTACCCCTTGCGCGCTCTTCGTCGAGATTAGCGATTAACTCTTCAACGTTGATCTCGCGCCAATCCACAAAAACACGCGCGGCGCCGGCTTCCAGAAGTTTCTGGATCACCGACGGCTTGTTGTAAACCGGCATGCCGATACAGGTAGCGCCCACCTGAACCGCACCCTGGATGCCACGCGGAGAATCTTCAAAGACCAGCAGCTCATCAGCGCCGACACCAAGACGCTTCGCGCATTCCAACCAAACATCGGGAATCGCCTTGCCGTCCTTCGCTTTCTGACCGAGGATAACATAGTTCGCCCCAAAATATTCCCTAAGGCCACTGCGGCTCAAGAAAATTTCCGCGTATTCCGGAGGAGTTGAAGAACCAATGGTTATCGGAAAGCTAGAAACCTCCGCGGCCTCCAGCATGGCAACAACTTCCCAAAATCCGGGCCGACACTCACATGGTCTTTGTTCCATCAAGCGCTCATAGACCGCTTTGTCGTTAGCCAAGAACATTGCAACTGAATCCAGCCACTGTTCGCTACCGACTTCAACGCGGGGAATCAGATTGGCAATGTCTCTGGCGACGGCCTCATCGGGACCGCCAATAAAATGCGGGACCGTTTTGCCGTCCAAACACCGTTCCAGCGTCAATTCAACTCCAATCACTCTTGCCGATTGAATGTGCGCCTCATGATGCGCCGGCTCCATATTAATGACGGTACCCTCAAGATCAAAAACAACACCGGCAATGGGCTTAGCCACTAGCCACCTCCTTTTTTAGAACTAGAGGCAAAATACCAAAATAGAGTCAGAACGTCAAATTCTAAATCCTAAGCTCTAAATTCTAAACAAATTCAAAATTCGAATGTTTTAAATTTTGAATTTTATATTTAGAAAATTATTTAGGATTTATGGTTTAGAACTTAGGATTTTGCTTATAAATTACCTCAACTATCTTCAGCGTTTCTAGCGCGTCCTCGCCGGAAGTCAGCGGATTGCGTTTCTCTGAAACTGCCGCCGCCAATTCTTTCAGTTCCCGCGCGAAAGAATCCTCTTTTTGTTCTTTATCAAAAACAATCACCTGTTCCTCCGGCGGAGCTTTGAATTCCGGATCGCGCTTCCCGATCGTCAAACGCTCCGGACCGACATAGCGCTGATCAAGGCCATCAATCTTCAAATAACCGTCAACCCCATAAATTTCAAAGGAGTGCACCCATTTCCAATTAGTCCAACTAACATGAATTGAAGCGACTTTTTTGTCTTTAGTCCGCAAAAGCGCGAATCCATTATCCTCCACCCCGCTTTTCCAAAGGAAACTTTCCGCGAATCCTTTGACGTCTTTGAAATCTCCCAAAAACCAGCGCGCCATATCAATCATATGAACTCCTTGATCGATCAGCTCTCCGCCACCGCTGATTTTTTTATTAAAACGCCATTCTTTTTCATAACCCGGCCGCCCGCCAAAACCATAGCGCGCGCGGATAAAATTCAACTTGCCAATCTCGCCTGCTTCAAAAATTTTCCTCGCCATTTGAAAAGCGGCGTGATAGCGATGATTGAACCCAACCATATAGACCAACTTTTTCTTCTTTGCCAGGGAAACGTTTTTCTGAATTTCTTTTGAATTGATGCCGGCCGGCTTTTCCGCCAAAACATGCTTGCCGGCGTTTAACGCGGCGTAAGAAATCGGCGCCAGAAGATTATGCGGTGTCGCCACTACCACCGCGTCAATGTTTTTATCCCGCAAAACATCTTTCCAGTCAGAACAAGCACCCGCCCCGCAATCTTTAGCTAATTCTTTAGCACGCGCCAAATCCAAGTCGGCAACGCAAGCCAGCACAACCCCCGGGGCTTTTTTGAAAGCCGCGGACCAAATCTTACCGATCCCGCCGGCGCCGATCAACGCAACTTGTAATTTGTTATTTTTCATCTTCCCAGTCCTATATATTTTATTCCCGCCTCGCCGATAGCGCGAGAAACATCCTTTAATAAGTTTCTGGTGTCATAAAAAACCGCCGGATCCCGCATCTGCTCTTTTAATTTTTTGAAATCCAAATTTTTAAATTCCGGCCAGGGAGTCATCAACACAACCGCTGAAGCGTCTTTGGCGGCAGAATAAGGGTCCTTGGAAATATCGTCGCGCTCGGCCGCCGGATCGTGCATTTTCACCTTCGCCCCGGCCGCGGCCAAAAGCCCGGCTACCTCCAATGCTTGAGACCGACGCAAGGTACTCGTTCCCGCTTTGTAGGTGATGCCAAATAAGGCGATGGTTTTATCCGTCAAAGAACCGAGTTCGTCGTTCAATTTCTGCAAAACTTTTTGCAGGCGATTTTTATTTTTGAAATAAACATT
>CAYHBX010000018.1:0-15128 GCA_964355005.1 uncultured Candidatus Saccharibacteria bacterium
TTTTGGCTAACCAACTCGGCCGCCCAGCAATGGGTGGTTTTTTGTCCTCCCAAATTCGCATTATTTGCCAAAATTCGCATTATTCGCGATTACTACCTGTGAAACCCCAGATCGGCCGGATTGTTATTACCGGAAATGTGGATCACGCGACCACCTTCTTCCTCAAATTCTTCACGCAAACCGGCCACCATCTCGGCAAGCTCCACGGTTTCGGAAGCAACTTTATCTTTTTTAATAAAACCCTTGGACCAGTAATCGATAACCAACTTGCTGTCACCGAAAACTTTTTTTATTCCGGACTTCATCGCGACCTGCATCGCGTAAAGGCAGGCTAATAATTCGCCATGGTTATTAGTCGCTTTTTTGCCAAGCAAATGCTTCCCGAATTTATTTATGTCTTTCGTCGTAAGTACCTCGTGTAGTAAGTCGTTCCCCCGTTCATCCGTCACGCTGATCTCCGTCCCCTTCCCTCTCCCCGTCCCGGCGTCAAAATAAATCCCTCGTTCCAAAGCCTTTTTCGTAATTCGTAATTCGTTATTCGTTATTCGTTTTGTGTACTGCGCGCCAGCGAGCAGCCACGCCTCGGCCTCGCTTTTAGCGACGAAACCCTTATACCGCGCCCCATAAACACCCGAGACTTTTTTCTCGCAATCTTTCCAGTTATCTACAATGGCGCTCTCCCCACCCCGCAAAAGATAGGCGTAATATTTATTTTTAGTCTTTGCCATCTACTTTATGAACCTTATGAACTTTATAACTTTACGAACTAAATGGCCCTACATACTTCCAGGGAAGCTTTGCGTTTAACGGTAGACGAAACGCTGCCGCCGCCTTATGCCCGCCGCCGCCATATTTTTGCGCCAGCTTGGATACATCAAATTTCCCGTTGGAACGAAGTGAAAACGCGCGATAATCCGCCTTCTCACTCCAAACTATCCCAAACGGCGGCATCAGTTTGGTCAGCTTGTTTCCTATGTCAGAGTGAAGCAACGGCGAATTTACCACCAAGCATTTATGCCCTTCAAATTTCACAACTTGCGCGTTCCCCAGCGCGTGCTCCTGCAAAGACTCGCTATAATCCACTAATTGCCGACCCTGAAGCATAAACGCTTTCAGTTTTTTCTTGTTTTCGTATTCTTTAACCGTTTTGCTCCAAAATTTAAAATCAAAGGGCATTTCTTCTTTCAACATTGATAACGCCTTTGATTCGGGTAGTTTCCACTTCCAAATATCAGCATCCTCAACATATTTCAAAAATGTCGGCACAGGCTTTTTGGGATGAAAATAATTCCAGGCGATTACCGCGCCGGAGTGGTTCATCATATAAGACCGCTCGGTGGATATCTTTACTACCCCTTGATTAGAAAAATGATGGTCCAGCACCACCAATTTTTTATTATCTTTCAAAAGCTTTTTCATCACCGGCGCCGAAAAGGCGGTATCGATCAGATAAACCTCCCTGCCTTTTACCGGAAAATCCGGGGCTTCTCCCGGCTTAACTCCTACATAATCCGCCTTATTCCCAAGTTTTTTCCAGGCCGACCAGGCGCCTCCAAAGCCGTCCCAGCACTTCTTGTGATAAAAAATAACGATGCTCTTCATATTTGAATCATTATACAGCTCATAGGCTTTAGGCAATAGTCAACACAAAAAGCCGGGCGCGAGACGCGTCCGGTTAATTCACCAAAAACTCAATTATTCCCTTCATGAAACAGCAGACCGCGACCAGCGCGAGAACGAACCAGATAAATGCCAAAGCGAAACCCATGGTCATCTGACCCAAGCCCGGATCCCTGACAAATTTCAATTTCTGCGCGTAATCATAAAAAGCCCAGAAGGAGAAGTAGGCCGCTCCGGCAAAAACCGCGGCGATAAGCAGGTCCAGCCACGGCAACCACCAGGGTCCGTACATTTTCCAATCCTTAATGTGCCGTCGTCAGTTTACCTAAATTAATTTAGGGCGGCAATGCCCGGCAAATTCTTGCCTGCTAAAAATTCCAGCATCGCTCCCCCACCGGTAGAAAGGAATATTTTTTTATTAGAAATTAGTAATTCAAAATTAGGAATTACTCTTTGGAAAAGAGTGGTTGTTTCACCTCCGCCGACGATAGAAAACGCCCCGCTTGCCACGATCGCTTTCGCTATCTCTTCCGATCCTTTGATGTATCTCGGGTCCTCAAATTTCCCCAATGGCCCATTCCAGATGATCGTCGCGGCTTTGGCGATCTCTTCTTTATAACGCGCAATGGTCATTGGCCCGATATCCAATGCCAGACCCTCCCCTATCCAATCCGCCGGTTTCACTATCTTTTCGGAATCCGGCACTATTTCTTTGCTGTTTAACACACTGCTACCCAGCAAAACCTTGTCCGCTTTTGGCAATAAATTATTCACCGCAGGCAATTTATCGGAAACTTTCGCTCCACCGAAAATCAGCACTAATGGCGATTTCGGATTTTTTATCGCTTCACCCAAAACTTGAATTTCTTTTTCCAATAAAAATCCAGCATAACTGGGAAGTAATTTTGGCAATTGAGTCACGGAAGCGTTGGCGCGATGACAGACCGCGAAGGCGTCGTTTACGTAAAAATCTCCCAGCTTCGCCAGACGGGCGGCAAACTCCGGGTCATCTTTTTCCTCTCCCGGCCAAAAACGCAGATTCTCTAATAGAAAAACTTTGCCTTCGGATAGACTCTCCGGAATATCCGGCAGAAAAACAACTTTCTCCCCCAAATTCTTTTCCAAAAACGGTACAAATTCTTCTAAGCTCAATTCTTGCTTCTTACTTCTTGCTTCATAATTCTGGCCTTCCGGCCGTCCCCGATGACTCAAAATAACAAGCTTATTACCGTTCTCTGTCAGCCATTTTAGTGTTGATAAATGAGCCTCCAATCGCAACGCATCTGCTAAATCGGCATTCACCGAATGATTGACATTAAAATCCACCCGGACTAGGCAAGTCTTTCCGGCCACCGATTTTGGGGAAATATCTTTTAACAAACGCATAAACTTTTCGAATATACTAATTACCCGAATATACGAATCATCATATCAGAAAAATAAAAATCCCCGAAACGATTCGGGGGATTTTACTTTACAAACTTTAGAAACTTTATAACTAACGATAAATCACGATCCCCTCTCGTTCAGTTTTGTCTTCCAACTCATGCCAGCGTTTCATAAAATCCGATACCTTCTGCTTCCAAAAATCTTCGCCGCGGCTAGGATCGGAAAAAATAAACTCATCTTTGGTGTAACCAATGATTACCGCGTAATGCCCTTCACCCAATTGAGGCGTATCCTGAAAATTTACGATCACCGGATAACCGCGCTCTAGGGTTTTCCGCACAGCCGCTTCGGTCCAGCGCTCACTCCATTGCACCTTAAATCCAAGCTTTCTGGCTGTTGATGCCAAATCTTTCGGATCGGTACCTTTTTCCGGAGTAGTTTTTGCCAGCCGGATAAGCTGTTTTTCCGACACACGCTTGCCGAGATATTCAAAAACGATCTGAAGGGCCACTGCCCCGCAAGAATAATTCGTAGACTGATTGAACGTGGCAACCGGCAAAATAAAATCTATACCATCGCGAATCCCGATTTCTACCCGCGCCGCGTAATCGTGCGCCTGATTATAGCTCCAACAACGCGCCATGAAACGCCGCTCGGTGAATTCATGCCAGATCGTCGGCTTAATATCTGCCTTCTCTAGGCCGCTATCTATCCAGATCTCATTCAAGGGAACATACAGATACCGATAAGCATGTCCGCCGCTGGTAAAATCAACATAAGTCTCGTTGCGGACCCGATTGCCGTCCACCAGCCAAATATCAAAATTCCACAGCTTGCCGAGTTTTTTTATTCTCGGATTATAACCAAGCCGATATCTAGCCCTTTTCCTTTCCAGTTCCCGGAAATCAATTACTTGGGAGATCTCCGCGCGCTTCTCTTGGGCGCGGTAAATATTCGTCCCTCCCGGCATGTAAAATCTTTCCGGCGGCAAATAGCGCTTATTCATTTCTGCCTCCTTGTTTGGTCTTTTGGCCATTTTTTAAAGCACTTTTATAAGTATAGAAGTTTTTAATTAATTACAATAGTTTTATTTTTCAGATCAGCCAGAACGGTGGCAAAGGTTTTCGAGCCATCTTCTTTGTTTAGAGGACGCTTTAATTCGGTCAACCAAACCCGCAACATACCTCGTTGGTCCAATTCGGATGACGCGCTCCTTTCCGCGGTCAAAAGTCTGGCAATACTGCTTTTAGTTCTGATAGTTTCTAAGTTTTTAAATTTCGGATGGATATAATGATTGCTATGGCAAAATTTTTGTCCCACGGATTTAATGCCGATACTCCGAAGCCGTTTTTCTACAGAAGCTATCTTCCCGGATACGTCACCCATCAAATAATGGAAGCCGGAAGCCTCGGATAAAGATCTTAAATTCTTGATCGCGGCATCAATGTTTCCGGACTCCAAAATTTTCCGTGCCGCGAAATAACGCGGCACTCCGCGCAGATCGGGTTTTTTTACCGGTAAAAAATTAACGCTATAAAACCAATCATCGCCCCAACCAAAAGCATTGCCGGCCAATTCCCCCGCGTACGCAAAACCGGAATAATTTTTATCGTTTCGGGAATAATTCACTACGGCGGCGCCGAGCATAGGTTTTTCCGATATCTCATCTTCGTTGTGGATAATAAAAGACGACCGCCGATTACTAATTGCCGCGGAAGTGCAACCGTCTTCCTTGTTTAGAAGTTCGGGGCAATTTTCTATAAATAAGTCTTGAAAGGCAACTTTGGCGCCCAAAGCCATACCCCTAAGCTCCGTAGTGTGGTCAGGAAATAGTTTGCTTAATTTTTTGAATAGAAAACCAATCAACGCCCGGTGATTCTTACGCGCGCCCCGTAGCCGCTTCCCGTCACGCGACAACAACTGACGGATCTCTTTCCGGAGACTATAACCGATATTTTCCCCCTTCTCCAATGGAGAACCGCGCAAAATGATCGTTTTAAACTTTTTATTCCGAATTCTGAACATCTTTCTATTATATAATTAAATCATGAAGAACATCGTAATCCTTGGGGCCGGATTCGGCGGTTTAAAGACCGCTTTTGACCTCGCTAAAGGGTTGCGCCGGCACGGCCTGGAAAAAGAGTACGAAATATCGCTGGTAGACCGGAACTCTTATCATACTTATACTCCCACGCTTTATGAGATAGCTACCACGTCCAAAGAAACGGCGAATTACGTGGGTTTAAAAAATATCGTCGCTTTTGACATCGCGCGGCTAACCGGCGGCTCCGGCATCAATTTCATCAAGGCGGAAATAAAAGAACTTGACTTGATCGGCGGGGATGTTCATTTCGCCAACGGCACCAGTTTACGCTGTGAATATTTAGTGCTTGCCTTGGGGTCCGAACCGAATTATTTCGGCATCCCTGGTTTGAAAGAAAATTCCCTGGCCTTTAGAACTTTCATCGACGCGCTGAAGATCCGGGATTCGGTACTGGAATTAGTTTCCGCCAATGAAAACTCTAAGATACTGATCGGCGGGGGCGGTTCCTCCGGAGTAGAACTGGCCGGAGAGATAGAAGAATGGCTGGGAGAAATTAAAAAAGAACCCGGAAAACACACCGCGGAAGTAGTTATTATTGAAGGCGGACCAACCGTCCTCCCCGGCTTTTCTCCGAAAGTTATCAGTCTGGCTCGAAAAAGACTGGAAAAACTGGGGGTGGTTCTGAAGCTGAATGAAATGATCGAAAAAGTTATCGCCGGAAAAGTGATGCTGAAAGGCGGCGGCGAAGAAACTTTTGACCTGCTGATCTGGGCCGGCGGCATCAAAGCCTCGCCAATCGCCTCTTCCCTGCCGCTGAAAATTGAACAGCGCGGCCGAATAGAAGTTGCCGGCGCAATGGAATGTCTGCCGCAAAGTCCGGATTTGAAACTCTACGGAAAGATATATGGTCTGGGAGATCTGATCTGCTTCTATGACCAAAGAACCGGCAAACCGATACCCGGGGTGGCGCGCGCCGCTATTCTACAGGCAGGAATAATTTCAAAAAATATTCTCAATGAGATCCGCGGTATAAAAAACCGTGCTGAATATAGACCGATGACCTACCCGTACGTCATTCCGATCGGTGGAAAATGGGCCATCGCCCAGATCGGCCCGGTCGTTCTGCGCGGACTTAAGGGATGGGTAATAAAAGGACTAATAGAACTGAATTACCTTTTATCTATAATGCCTTGGTGGCAAGCGGTAAAAATTTGGATCCGCGGGTTGCTGATATTTATTAAAAACGACCGTTTGGGTTAAAAAAATCCCCGGCGGTTGCCGGGGAACAGATCGGGACTTTGTCCCTGTGGGGGGAGTCCGCTCGCTATGCGCGGCTCCCCCCTGTTCGTTGCGGGTGTTTTTGTCAGATGCTCTATGAGCTATCGCGACTGGATAACGAGATCCTCAGGAGAGGCACCCGCGGGCGCCCTCTTATGTTCCTGTAGCTTCCACCCGCGGGAAGCTATGCGGACCTCAAACCCCGTCACACAAACTTGTGTAAGGGATAAACCAATCATTAAAGAGCGGATTTTAAATATAAGATTACCGGCAAACCGAGTCAAGACCAGTTATCCCCACCCCAACACCAAACGAGGGGCGTTTTTACGACTCGGCGCTTTAGCGTACCCCTCGTTGTGGTGTTGGGGCCCACCCGGTTAATTCGCCTTTTCAATAATTATCGGCGTTTTGGCTTGTTCGCCACGGAAAAAGTACCCTATCCCAACTCCAGCCAGGAAGACCATGATCAGGACTATCAACATTTGAATGGTCTCTTTTTTCGTCATAATTCCCATTTTATAAGACTCATCGGTACATCAGACCTATTTGACCCCGTCACATAAACCACTACTGCTCTGTCTGGCCGTTTCCCGAAGATGAAGATCAAGAGTTCGCATAGAAAAAATTAGCTGACAGTTAATAAATTATTGCCGGACAGAGACTGGGAAACGGAAGTAGTGGTTATGTGCGGGATTTGACACGATTTCCATTATAGCTTAAAGTAAGCGGTAATAACATTAGAGCGTTAGCGAATGGCGCCCCGCCTTCGGCGGGATGCTCATAATTTCATTCAATCGCTTCGCTCTTGAGAAATTATGGCACATACAAAATCAGGAGGTTCAACAAAATTAGGAAGAGATTCGGCGGGCAAACGCCTGGGAGTCAAAGTCAACGATAATCAACCCGTGAAAACCGGGGAAATTATCATACGCCAACGCGGTTCTCACTACATTCCGGGAAGAAATGTTAAACAGGGCGCCGATGACACCATCTACGCGATGAAAACCGGCACGGTAAAATTCAGCGACAGCAAAAAGACCCGCTTCGACGGCACTAAGCGATACATTAAGATAGTGGCAGTAGTCTTACCTTAACTTTCCCCTTCGTCTCTTTTCCAAAAAGAATATCCACTTCCCGGTCTCCGAGAAAACGCAAAGATTGATTTAAGTTCACGGAAAAGTCATTAAAGCTTTTGTCTTCAAGAGCTTTTTTGATATCCGCGGCGGTTACTGAACCGAAAACCTCCCCTTTGGTTCCGGATCTGACTTTAAACTCCAATAACTCGGTTTTTAGGCGTTCTACGGCCGCCTGGGCCGCCACCATTCTGGCTTGCTCCCCTTTCTCAAAATTTTCTTTCAGTTTTAGGGCCTGAGCGTCAGCGGGAACGGCCAACTTCCTGGCTACCAAAAAATTCCGGGCGTAACCGTCCGCGACCTCTTTGATGTCATATTTCCGCCCGATCTTTTTTACGTCTTGGAGCAATAAAACTTTCATACATTCGTCCTATTAGTCTTATAGGACTTATTAGACCTATTGGCTTTGTAGTGCCTGCCTTAAAACCTCAAATGCCTTAGTTAATTGAGGGTCGGCATCTTTTTTAATATCTTCTTCGGTAATCTTCACCTCGTAATCCGGGGACAGGCCGATCTTGTCGATCACCGCTCCCTTTGGCATGACCCATTTGGCAACCGTAATCTTCAAGCTAGACCCGTCTTTCAACGGCTGAAGCTCTTGGACGCTCCCCTTACCGAAGGTCTTCTCTCCCACCAAAGGAGAGGACTTCAGGTCGCGCAACGCGCCGGCCAAAATTTCGGAAGCGGAAGCAGACCCGCCGTTGACTAGCACGACAACCGGGACATCTTTCAGCGCGCCATTGCCAGTAGTGCGGAAAACCCGGTCATTGCCATCCCGGAAAGCTTCAGTGGTCACCACGGTACCTTTCGGGACGAACCACCCCGACAGATTTACTGCCACCTCCAGATAGCCGCCGGGATTATTGCGCATATCTAAAACTATCCCATCCGCTCCTTTCAGCGCGCCGTCAACGATCGCCCGGTAGAAAAGGTAGGGAGCATTTTCATTAAAAGCATAGAGCTTGATGTGCAGGATATTCCCCTCTTTAACGTCCCAGTCCAAAGTCGGCGCTTTTATCTCATCACGGACGATCTTAAATTCCTTGGGCTTCTCCCAACCATTCCGCAAAATTTTCAGCGTCACCTCCGTGCCGATCTCTCCTCGGATCAGCTTCACCGCCTCATTAACATCCATAGTGGCGACGAATTTACCGTCAACTTCAATTATTTTGTCCTTGGCTTGCAATCCGGCAAGGTCGGCCGGAGAATCCTTGATCGGCGCGATTATCACCAATTGTTCGTCTCGCGTTCCAATCTCTGCTCCAATGCCACCGAACCGCCCGGAAACATCCTCTTCGAATTTCTTCGCATCGGACGGAGGCAAGAAAATCGTGTGGGGATCCTTCAATGCCGCGACTAATCCGTGTACTGACCCGTAAACTAAATCTTTGTCTTTCGCGGTAGCGCCATCAATGTGCTGTTCTTTTAATTTTTCCCAAACCTGCCAAAAAACACCGAAGTCCGCCTTAATATCAGGGTCATCAATATTGGTAATGTTTTTAACCGTGATAACTTTCGGGTCCTGCTGACCGGAGCGATAACCAATATAAAAAGCTCCTAAAACGATGGCGATAGACAAGATACCCGCTAAACCGATCTGCCAAAAACTTTTTGAAATCCGCATATTAGTGTTTTGTCATTGCGAGCCCGCCCACCGGACAGGCAGGTAAGCCGAGGCAATCTTACTATATCTAATTAGTCTACTATAATAAGTATATGCGCTCAATTGATGATGCTAAAAAAGCCTACCTAGAAGAATTGGCTCGCCGCCAGCAGGATGGCCACATATCCACGTCCTATCAGTTGACGGGATTGGAAATTGCGAATATTTTAGAAGACTGGAAGCATAAATCACTTTACATAAAGATCGCTAAAGAACATGGGGAATCAAAAATGCTCCAACTGGCGAAGAGCGTTGCCGAGAATAAAAATATCAGCAACAAGGGCGCGTACTTCATGAAAATATTGAAAAATACATCCTATTAGTCCTATTAGACCTATTCGACTTATAATAAAAAAATGACGATCGTTACAACAGCAACCAAAAAAGACGAAAGGTTCCTGCGCCAAAAAACGCGGGAATTTGATTTTTCTAAATTTACCAGAAAAGAAATTCAGGTACTGGTGCGCCAAATGCGCCAAGACATGATTGCCGCCGAAGGCATCGGTTTGAGCGCCAATCAGATCGGCTTGGACACAAAGATATTCGTCGCCCGGGTTGAAAATAAGTTCTATGCCGTTTTTAATCCGGAGATCATCCAGAAGTCCACGGAAACCAATAAAATGGACGAGGGCTGCTTAAGCATCCCGGGCGTCTACGGGTTAGTAGAACGACCCGCTAAAGTCACCCTAAAAGGTTTTGATCCGAATGGCCGGCCGGTCAAAATAAAAGCCTGGGGTCTACTGGCGAGGGTATTCCAGCATGAAATGGACCACCTAGATGGAGGGCTATTTATTGATAAAGCAAAACAAGTGGAGCGCGTCCCCCTCGTAAAATAAATTATTCTATTCAACTTAAATGCCATTATCGTCCGTCATTGCGAGTAATCGAAGCAATCCTACATTAATATTATAAATAATGAAGTACGCTTTTTTCGGATCGCCGGAATTCGCAAAAATAGTTTTAGAGGAATTGATCACCGGTGGATTTCCTCCGGCTTTGGTTGTGTGTAATCCCGACAAGCCGATGGGGCGAAAAAAGATCATCACTCCCCCGCCAACGAAAGTTTTGGCCAAAGAAAATGAAATTTCCGTTGCCCAACCGGAAAACAAGGAATCTATTATCAATTATCTTAGCAGGGGCTTTGACTTCTTTGTCGTGGCCGCTTATTCAAAGATCCTGCCAAAAAACGTCATTGAATTGCCAAGGCTCGGGGTTATTGGCGTCCACCCATCTCTGTTACCAAAATATCGGGGCGCTACGCCTATTCAATCAGCGATCCTAGCTGGTGAAACCGAAACCGGAACTTCGCTTTTTATGATAGACGAAAAAGTGGACAACGGGCCAATACTGGCGCAACAAAGTTTGCAACTAACGAAGCCGACGCCGGGGGTCGGCTCTCCGACCGATAGCGTCGGAGCTAACGACAATTACGAAAAGCTGATGCAAAAACTGGCTCATCTATCCGGTAAATTGCTGGTAGAAGCACTGCCGAAATTCATCGATGGAAAGAGCAGACCGAAGGAACAGGATCACGATGCCGCTACTTTCACTAAAAAATTCACCACCGAAGACGGATTTGTTGATCTACTTAAAGATGACCCGACAATAATTGAGCGCAAGGTCCGCGCCCTAAATCCGGAACCCGGAGTGTGGACAACGAAGGATAATCGGCGAATGAAGATACTGGAAGCAGAACTAAAAGACGGCAAACTCGTTCTCAAAAAAATTCAATTTGAAGGCGGCCTCCCCCGCCCCCCGCTACCGCAATAGGATATTCGTCCTATTGGTCTTATTTACATCTTTAAGTATTCGTCTCAAACCCTAAACTCTAAATCCTAAACAATGTTCAAAAAATAAAACTCCAAATTACAAAAGTTTGGAATTTTGAATTTTGGTAATTAAAAACTTGTTTAGAATTTAGATATTAGGATTTAGGATTTTCTCGCACGATTGCCTATCCAATCAATCTCTCAATATCCCGCACTTCCTTCTCGACTATCTTCCCGATCTCCTCAATATCACCAATCAACTTCTTCTCTTTTTCCGCCTCTTCCTTAGACCACCCGGGCGTATCTTTTCCTTTTCTTAAAGTCGTCAGCTCCGCCTGCAGGTCACGATGCAAAACCAAAAATCCTTTTTTGATGGCCTGCTCCGCCTGCTGAACTTCCAGCTCTAGCCTCAAGCTCTTCCGGCGGCCATGATAACCGTGATACAAAATGAACGACACCAGGCTGACGAGGGCCAGCAGAAGAATTACCACAAAAACCAGATACAATGCCTCCAAGCTAATGCGGGAAACGCCGAACTGCAAGGCGGTTTGCGAAACACTGATCTCAAACTGCGGACTCGGCGCGCTAGACTGATTGCCAAGATTGGCCTGAACCCAAATCAAGTACCTCCCCGGAGCTAAGAAATTTGGATACGAATAGAACCAGTCACCTTTATTATCCGACTCTACCGTCTGACTGAAAGTCTGACCGTCGTGCAAGCTCTGCAAATAAATAATCACCTGGCTCTTGGTCGCGGGAACTTTCCCGCCGACATAGAAAATTTCTTCATCGGTAATATCTTTCGCGATCGTCGTTACGATCGGAGAAGGTAATAAAGATTGCTGCGCTTTTACCGCCGGTCCGACAAATAATGCTACGCCCAACAACAACAAAATTACTAGGTGCTTAAGATAACCGGATCGCTTTTCCTGGAGCGCCCGCAGTTTGGCGGCAATTTCCGGATCTTTAATTGCTCCCAGCAAATGCTTTAAATGAATTTCACGATGCCAGATCAAAACCTTACGGGCGGCATACGCCAGCAATGTCACCAGCAGAATTCCTAAGAGCACCGTCGCCCAACGCGGAAGGAAGGTGAAGCCCAGGATCGTAAGAATTGGGGTAGTAATAGTTAGGCGCTGGCTAACTTCGCGAAAATTTCCGGCTTTATCATAAGCGCGCACAATAACATCGTATTTCCCCAGCGACAACTCAGGTATGTAAGGCGTGCTGGCCTCAATAAAAAAGGGTTGCCCTTTGGAAATTTCAGTTAGTACCTGCCGCGGCACAAGCTTCAACTCATAATGATCAAGTCCGGACAAGGCATCGCTGGTCGTAAAATGAATTACCGGCTTAGTACTGGATGTCCGGCTAGCTGGGGAAATTTTTATCGGAAAATCTGCCGGTTGCTGGGTGTCAATTTTAATAGCAAAATGGCTAGTCTCGCCCCAAACACTATTCCTTAATGCTTTTACGTGAAAAAAGTGAACTTTATCAGCCAATCCTTTATACACGACTTCGGCCTCCATCCCCTCGGAGACATTGTCCGGAACATCAATTGGGGCGTCGTTTAAAACATAGCTGTAACCTTCAATCGGCAGATTATTGTTCCATCGCAATGCCGCGGTGCTGTTGGAATACCAAGTGCTTTGGTCTGGGTGTGTTTCTGAAATAATAACCGGGCCGGCGGGCGGCGGCAAAGTTAAGTTATAAATTCCACTGCTAGTGTTCACCAAAAAATCGGTCGCTAAGCCGTCATTCAGCAAAACTTTAGAGCTGTCCAAAAATTTCAAAACGGCCGTACCCACAGATTTCACCCGGAAGCTGACGGTAGCGATTACGCCCTTGCTAGTAATCAAGCCCGGATCCGGTACCCCACCCTGAAAACGCAGGATGCCGTTTTGATTATCAAAATGAGGCTGGCTGGTCCAAATTCCAATAACGGATGTCCCTATCAAGGGAGATACGACCTGAAGTTTGTCGGGTGGAAAACTTAAATTAGCCTCAATTGCATTTACGGCTTGCCCCGCGGTATTTAGGACAATGGAAACCGAAAAAGTCCCGCCAACCACGAAGCTCCCCGATGCTGGCGATAAAGTCAGCGAAGCGCCGCCGCCTTGCGCCAAAGCCGGAACGGGCGCCAAAAGAGCCAATATTAAGGAAACGCCAAATAATTTAGAAAAGTTTGTCATTGCGAGCGTAGCGTGGCAATCTTACATTGCCTATCTTTATAATAACAAAATGGAAAACCTAATGCGTCCACTGGGCCAGCATGATACTCAAATCATAAATATCCACATCCTTATCTTTGTTAATGTCGGGCAGAGGACGCCCCGCGTTTATGATCGTGCTTAAAGCCGCCAAATAAGAGGGTTTATCCATCCGCTTCCCCCACCAATAGAACATAATTCCGGAATCGTAGATATTCACTCTCCCGTCACAATTCAGGTCGGCTCCGCGGCATGGCCGGATAACCCTTTCTATTCTTTCAAATATTTCCTTAAAAATATCCAATATCGGCCCGCCTCCCGATGGCGCCGGCGAAGGCGATGGAGTTGGAGTCGGTTCGGGCGTGGGGGTGGGCGTAGAAGCGGCGGGCGCCGCGTAATACAAAAACCCGGCCTTTAGGGTGTTCAGCGTAGAATCGCCTGATGTGCTAAGCCCATTGCCGAATTGCCCAATTGTGCCGACCAGCTTAAATCCCGCGGAAGACGAAAAATGCCCGGGCTGTAAAACCGGATGAACCACCTTGAAATCGGTGGAGGTAAAAGTCTGCGCCTCAGCAGTAGGAAGCAGAACGTAGGAAGTAGTAAGGATTAAAAAACCAAAAACAACATTTTTCACGAAGTTCATGCTCTAATTATATACCTTACTACTTACTACTTTCTACTCGCTACCTATTCTTCTGACTGCGACTTTTTGTAGTCCTTGATCGCGGCTACAACTTGGGAATCCGCTTTCAGATCCTCGAAAAAGAGAATGTGGGATTTATTGATGCTCATCGCGTCCTCCGGGCCATGCAACTCTCCTCCTAGTTTAACCAGATTGATCTGCTGGGAAGGATTTTTGGGGTCCTTCGGCTGAAGCGCTTGAGTTACCTGCAGGTAGTAAATATCCCGCAAGGTCGGATAGCTGGAATTGGCGTTGTATAGTTTACCGAAGTAAACCTGGTTATTGGACAAAAATACCGCTTGGTATTTTCCGGACAATCGGATCGGCAAAACGCCGGACTGCCACAACACAACAACCACCAACACCGCCACTACTAACCAAACCAATTTCGATTTAATCAAACCGTGCATTGTTGATTTGAAATAGAATAAAAACGACCTTTTCAATTATTGTAGCATATTACCTTTATAAGTCTTATTGGTCCTATTGGTCCTATTCGTTTTCCTTGCGTCCCTCCTTCGCCTTATTTACTTCAGCCAGCACCTCCCTCCAGTCCTTGGGGTGCGGATCATAAAAATCGCCGATAATACGGCGCTTTTTCTCCTCATCCCTGGCCTTGCGCAATCTTTCGGCGTATCCTCCATCTTTAATAAATTTTTCCTCTAAAACTTTGATCTGCCGGTCCAATAAAAAATTGGTTTGATGTGTCAGGCAAAGCGCGATATTTGCCGCTGTTTCCGGGTTTCCAATGTAGGACTTATAGGTCTCATAGGACCTATTAGACTTATAGGACGAATCACGGATCTCCCGCGCATCGGGCGAATCCTTGCTCCATTGCTTCAACCCTTTTTGCCGTAAAAAATCCTCGTAATCCTCCAATAATTCCTGAAAGGAAGCGCGGGCGATGCCCAAAAGATACAATTCATTCTTCTCCGCCCGTTCTGCCGAGCCCTCGGCCAGGTTTTGCTTTCCGGAACGAGCCGCTTGTACCATCTGATCGTGAGTACGGGATTTTTTGTCTATGTGAAGATCGCAGAAGTTGACCGTGAAATCATAAATTATCGTCGCCTGCTGGTAGGATTTCAGGTCTTTGTAAGACATTATCGAACATTTTAAACCCGCGAATTATATTTGTCCAATCCGTCCTATTGGTCTTATACGACCCATTCGTCCTATTGGACTTATCATTCTATTAGTCCTACCCGTCCTATCCATCCTATTCGTCCTATTTGTCCTATTGGTCCTATTTCCCATCTCCTATTCATCCTATTCATCCTATTCGTCCTATTCCCCCCTTATTCGCATTATTTGCCAAAATTCGCATTACCTGCCTGCCGGCAGGC
>CAYHBX010000019.1:0-5576 GCA_964355005.1 uncultured Candidatus Saccharibacteria bacterium
TTTTTGCAATTACTCACCGGTCTGGGCGCGCCGATAGAGAAATTGGTAGCCTTCTGGTTCTTGGGGTCAGCGGCTTTATTGATTGGTTTGAAAAAGATCGCCCGCTTAGAATTAGTCGCCACTTTCGGAATGATCGCGATCTTTCTTCTGATCTTTTTTTGGGGAATACCCAGTTTGGATACTTTAAACGTTGCCGACCTCAAACCGATTTGGGGGAATCTTTCCATTCTTCTGGCGCCGGTTTTATTTTCTTTGTCCGGGCGAGCGGCGATCCCCGGAGTAGTGAAGCTGAACGGCCCCACAAAAGCAGTGATTACTTGGGGAGTGGTCGTTCCGGCAGTTCTTTATGCTTTGTTCGCGATTAGTGTGGTGGCGATCGCGCCGATCGTGACGGAAGACGCGGTAACCGGATTAAGGGCGGGTCTGCCCCAATGGTTTAGCGGTTTGATTGGCTTGTTGGGCATTTTGTCTTTACTGACTTCTTACGTCGCGGTCGGTTATGATGTTGACCGGACTTTGGAGGTTGACCTGAATATCTCCGGTTGGAAGAGATTTGCCCTGGTGATGTTCGGGCCGCTAATCCTTTATTTTGGCGGGCTGCAGGACTTTTTGGGCGCGGTAAGTTTGGCCGGCGGGGTTTTTATCGCGGCGGAAAGCATCTTAATAGTATGGATGTGGCTGAAAATGAAACAGCGGAAATTTAGTTGGCAGGCCGGAGCGCTTATTTTGCTTTTTGCCGTGGCTCTGGTGTATGAGATAATGAAATTAGCTTGACGCTAATTTCAAGTTCAAAGTTCATAAGGTTCATAAAGTATTTTAAGAACTTTATAAACATTACAAACTTTATAAACTAAACACATGTCGGCAAATAAATATATCAACGCTAAAAACCAAGTTGGGCACGGCGGAGGCGAAGAATTCCATGCCCAGAAAGGAGTAGTTTTGTGTAAGGATTGCGGCGCGGCTTACCACAAGAAATCCTGGAAGCACGGGATCGAAAAATTGAATAAAGCGGAAACGGAGAGTATCTCTTCCGGAAAGAAGGACGTGCCGGTAAAGTTTGCTATTTGCCCGGCCTGTCAAATGATAAAAAACGGCCAATATGAAGGCCGGATCACGATAAAAAGTCTTCCGGAAAATTCCGAAAACGCATTGCGGGAGCTGGTTGAGGGTTTTGGGAGGCGGGCTTATGATCGCGATCCGATGGATAGATTGATAGGCATTAAGGCATTGGGTGCTGGGAAATGGGAAATTAAAACAACAGAGAATGAGATGGCCAACAAGCTGGCGCATAAGATCAAAACTTCTTTCAGCCACGTAAAGTCCCGCACGCATTTCGCCGGCGCCCCGAGCGATGTGGCAGAAATTACGATCGAATTTTCTTAAATATTTTTTCTTCGCTTTTCTAATTTCCGTCCCATTTGGGACGAGGGTTTTGTTGTATCAGTTCACGACCGGGTTTGATGAATATGAAGCGGTTTTTTTATACGCCAGCGATATTTTGATGTTGGTATTTTTGGCCGGCTTTTTTTGGAAATTCCGGGCAGGTTTTTATAGTCTCATTCGCACGAATGAGCGAATGACGATTTGGGCTTTGTTGATTTTTATTTCGGCGGCGGGAGTTTCAATATTTTTCGCGTCTGTGACCGGACTGGCATTTTATAATTTTGTCCGGCTGGCTTTGTTGGTGGCGTTAGCTTTAGCGACGGCCGGCATATTAAAGGCGGGGATTGTTAAATTGGAAGGGATTTTTTGGACATTGGGTATTTCGGCGGCAGTGCAGGCAGTTATCGGCTTTTTCCAGTTCGCCACTCAAGCAGGATTAGGACTGGCGCGTTTCGGCGAGCCGCTGATGGGGCCGAACGTGATCGGGTCGGCAAAGATCATTGCCGAAGGTGGGAAGGTGTTACGCGCTTATGGCACCTTCCCGCACCCGAATGTTTTCGGCGCGTTTATGGTAATTGGGTTGCTGGCGATGTATTATTTCTGGCTAAAACGACCAAGCGAATGGAAGATATGGAGTGGCTGGAAAACTTTGCGAAGCGATTTGTTCTATGGACTGGTAATCTTCGTGATCACTTTGGGTTTAGTTCTAGCTTTCTCGCGCGCCGCTTGGATCGTAGCGGACGTGGTCACGCTGGTTGTTGTGGGTTATTCGTTATTAGTTCGTCGTAATTGGGTTCAAGCCGTGAGATTGTCCATTTTACTTTTTGCCGTTGCCGTTATACTTTTTTTCGGATTCAAAGATTTTATCTTGCCCCGAGCCCAAGTCAGCCCGAGCGAACCGGCCGTCACGCAGCGGTTGGGATACAACGATATCGCGATCAATTTAATTAAAAATAACTTTTTGGGGGTCGGTATCGGCAATCAGGTTTTATATTCGGTGAAAAATGAAATTTATAAGAAGTTTGGAATGAATCAGGTTTGGCAATGGCAGCCCATTCATAATATTTATCTATTGATGGGCGCAGAGATAGGCGTCCTTGGTCTGCTCGCTTTTCTGTTGTTCATAGGGACACTTCTTTTTTCCCATTTTTCCATAATTCATAATTCGTTATTCATAATTCCAGCAACAATGCTTTCAGCATTGCTGCTGCTCGGTTTGTTTGATCACTATCTCTGGACTCTCCAGCCGGGACGATTGATGCTCTGGTTTATAATTGGTATAGTGCTGGCGCAGAAGCATACGCGGAATAATTCTTAAAGCGCGCCCGTGGTCCAATGGTTAGGGCACCTCCCTCCGAAGGAGGATATCGAGGTTCGATTCCTCGCGAGCGCACAAATTTGTTTTCAGTTGCGCTTTGGGTTATAACTTAAGGCGTTCTTTGAAAGAGGTGAAAATTGGCTTCTCATCTGCCGAGGTGCGATCTGAACGGTTGCCGATGCGAGTTGCGCAGGAAGTGGCTGATTTTGTGGATAGGATTCGTGATCTTCGTCGCGGAGCTGATCGGGGGATATTTTTCCCGCAGCCTTTCTCTGCTTTCCGATTCGGGCCATGTTTTCGTGGATACGCTTGCCGTGGCAATAGCGATCTGGGTTGATTGGAGGGTCTCCGGCGATCATCAAGCCGAAGATCGTTGGCGGATCCGCGGAGCGCGGGCGCAGGGGTTGTTGCTTTTGCTGATTGTTGCTCCCTGGACCGCCATTGAGGCTTGGCGGCGCGCGTCGGGGCAAGAGCCAATCGCTTTTACCGCGATGATCGTCATTGCCATTATCGGAATGGGAGCTAATTATTTTCAGCATCGGATATTGGCAGGCGGGAAGGAAAACATTACGCGGACAGGATTGGATATTCATATTCTTTCCGATCTGGGTCAGAGCATGGCGGTAGTAATCGGAGGTGTATTGATTGCCATTACCGGAGTTCTGGCGATCGACCTTGTCGTTTCCGGGATCCTCGCTGTAGTTATGGGGTTCTACGGATTTTTACTGACATTTTTCCCAAAGTTATTTGATCATCATCACTAGCCACCCGAACAAAACGGGTGGTTTTAATTTTGTCATTGCGAGCCCCGACTTTAGTCGGGGGCGCGGCAATCCAACATTATTGTAAGATTGCTTCGATTACTCGCAATGACATATCTCATTTATTTATTATTAATAATCGGATAAAATATTGGTATGTTGGAAAAATTTCCGAAAGAATCAGTTGAAAAAAAAGAAGTTGTCGGTAATGCCGGGTTTGCCGAAGATCAGGGCACGCGAGAATCAATGGAGGACGCTCATGTGGTGGAGCGGAATTTTATGGATGATCCGAGAAAGAGCTTCTTCGCGGTTTATGACGGCCACCACGGAGAAAAGGCGGCGGAATTTGCCGCGAAAAATTTACATAAGTATTTGGCGACGGCACTTGAGGGGGGCGATAAACCGGTAGAAGCTTTGAAAAAAGCGTTTGTGGCGACGGACGCGAAGATGGTTGAAGAATTCAAAGGAGAGGAATATGAAGACTCCGGCGCGGCGGCGTTAGCTGCCTTTGTTGATGGCGGGAAAGTTTGGATTGCTGGCGCCGGCGATGTCCGGGCTGTTTTGGTGAAAGAAAATTCGGAAGAGGCGTTGTCGCGCGACCATCATCCGGACGATCCGACAGAAGCAGAGAGAGTTATATCGGGCGGGGGAATTATCCAGCAGTGGGCGAAGCTTAGGATGCCGGACGGTTCGATTTTGGAAACGGAGGACTGGAATAATCCGAAAATTCGCAGAGATTTTTCTATAAGAGGCGCGAAAGTTATCGTGAAGGATTCGGTGCGCGTTTGTCGTAAGGGATTTGATGGCATGTTAAATATGTCCCGATCCTTGGGTGATGCTTGGGTGGGCGATGCCATATCGCCGGAGCCGGAAATTAAGGAAATTGAAATTCAGCCGGATGACCGGAAATTGATCATTGCCTGCGATGGTGTTTGGAACGTGATAAGCAACACAATGGCGGCGGAAATCGTACGGGGAAAAACGGCGCAAGAGGCAAGCGAGGCGATTGTCCGGGAGATCAATCAACGGCAGAAAGAAAAAGGGTTGGATCAGGACAACGTCACGGTTTTAGTTATTGACCTTAATGAACAAGGCGGAGCGGCTTAGGAAGCTGGAAAAAGAAATCGCCGCGGACAAAAGCCTTCCACTGCGAAGAGCTAACTTGGTTTTCGGCGAAGGGAATATCAACTGCGATATTATGTTCATTGGCGAAGCGCCCGGCAAGAACGAAGATCTGCAGAAGCATCCTTTTGTCGGTCGGAGCGGGCAGTTATTGGATAAAATGCTAGAGAAGGCCGGGATTAAGCGCGAGAGCGTGTACATTTCTAACATCGTAAAACGGCGGCCGCCGGAAAATCGAGACCCCTCGCCGGAAGAGATCGAGGCCTATAAGCCGTATCTGGTCAGGCAGATAGAGATCATAGATCCGAAGATCATTGCCACGCTCGGTAGGTTTTCCATGAATTACTTCAAGGCCAAATTGAAGATCAGTGAAGACCACGGAAAAGTTTTTAAAATAGACAGGCGGTTATTGGTCCCATTTTTCCATCCGGCCGCGGTTTTGCGTAATGCCAATCTATTGCCGGAATACCAAAAAGAGTTCAAAAAGTTGCCGAAGATCGTTAAGAACTTTGGCGAACTGGTTAGAAAGTAGTAATTCGTCATTAGTAATTTTGTGGCCTATAATGTAGGTAATGAGCTTCTCGATTGTTTATTTGGTTAACCGACTTTTTTATCGCGTTTATTTCTTTTTTGAACACTGGTATTGGGGTGGTTTGCGGTTTTTTGTCCGTACCACGGTCAATGCGCTGGAAAGTTTAGACCGATATTTCGCCCTGCGGGTCACTTTTCGCTACTGGCTACGTCCTTTGTATCAGGATTATTCGGCTATCGGCTACGTTTTGGGGTTCATTTTCCGGACCGGCCGGTTGTTTGCCGGTAGTTTGGTTTATTTAATAGTTATATCGATCGGCATCGCTGCGTATCTTTTTTGGTCGGCCTTCCCAGCTTATATAATAATTAAAGGATTTTTTAATTTCTAACGGGATGACATTATATTTTGACGATCCAAGATTAAAGATGAGTTTGGCCGGCCGTTTCTTGGTCCGGTT
>CAYHBX010000019.1:5586-14796 GCA_964355005.1 uncultured Candidatus Saccharibacteria bacterium
GTTGATAGTTTACGCCGCTTATGCCGCCTTGATAGTATCGGCGGCGATGTTCCTAGTGGGTGACGTCCCCCAATTACGTTCCGTGGGCGCGTTGCTTGTTCTATTTTTGGTTGACCGGTGGCGTATTTCCGGAAGGGCCGAGAAAAAGATACGCCACGATCTAAGCGGCAGGATAAATCTTGCTCAATATCTTTCGCCGGCCGGATTTTCCGCTTTAGAATTTGCCGCGGACCGGGTTTTATTCTCCGGGGGAAATTTTTATCTATATTTGTTTTCCAGACTTTCCGGCCATCGTCCGATAGAAGAAGCGCTGATCCGACTGGACGTGCCGTTAAAAGAATTTTCCGAAAAGATAGACCGGGCATTCGCCAAGACTTCCGATCGGAAGGAGACCAAGGGGGAGATCTTGGATAAGATTGGAAAACTGGCGCTGTCTGCTTTTAAGAACGCTATTGATAGTAATGGACATCAGATAGAGCCGAGAGATGTTTTTGTCGCTCTATCCGGTTCGGGGGATTCGGAGGTGTCCGGGATATTTCAATTTTACGGTATTTCCGGAACGGACTTGGAAAACGCGTTGGCAGTCGCGCAATATCGCGCGGTTTTTTCCCGGTTGCGGCGGCTTCCGGCAAGTTTGGCCGGATTTTTGGGGTCACATAAGAAGATCCGTCATCGGATAATGAACCGCGCCTGGACTTCCCGGCCCACTCCGTTTTTGGACAAGTTTTCCCGTGATATTACCGACTTGGCGCGTTCGGAAGAGGTGGGATTTTTGATCGGGCACAGAAATGAATATGATCGTCTGGTGGACGTGCTGTCCCGGCCGGGAAGGCCGAATGTTTTGTTGGTAGGAGAGTCCGGAGCGGGAAAATCCACCTTGGCTGCTCATTTGGCTTTTGAAATAATCCGCGATCGGGTGCCGGCCCCGCTTTTTGATAAGCGTCTGGTGGAGTTGGAAATCGGAGGGCTGTCGACCGGGGCTAGCGAGGGAGAATTGCGGGAACGCGTTCAGCGGATCATCAATGAGATTATCGCCGCCGGCAATATTATTTTGTACATTCCCGATATTCATAATCTTTTACGAACTGCCGGTCCGCTGCAGTTGACCGCCGCCGATATCCTGATACCGGCGATCAAGAGCGACGCTTTTTCAGTTATCGGCGCTACTTATCCGAGAGAATACAAACAATATCTTGAATCAAACGGAGATTTTGCCGGTAGCTTTGAGATGGTGCGCATGCAAGAGATCAGTGAAGCCGAAGCCGTCCGATATCTGACGTTTAGCGCGCTGATCTTAGAAAAACAGTACCGGATCGCTATCACTCACTCGGCTTTGAAACAGGCCGTAGGTTTGGCGATAAAATATTTTCATCAGAAACTTTTGCCGTCCTGCGCCGAAGATTTGCTGAAAGAGGCCGTAACGGACGCGGTCGGAAATCGGAAAAAGATCATCACCGGCGACGAGGTGATCTCGGTCGCGGAAAAGAAAGTAAATATCCCGATCCGGCAGGCAGGGAAAGAAGAGGCCGGACATTTGCTGAATTTAGAGAAGACCATTCACGGAAAAATGATCGATCAGGAAGAGGCGGTTAAGGCGGTGGCGAATTCTTTGCGGGAATATCGGAGCGGATTAAGTCGGAAAGGCGGGCCAATCGCCTCCTTCCTGTTCGTCGGACCAACGGGTGTCGGTAAAACCCAGTTGGCGAAAATTTTGGCGGAGATCCAGTTCGGTTCGTCCGAGGCGATGGCGCGCCTGGATATGTCGGAATATCAGGAAAAGAACAGCATTAGCCGCCTAATTGGTTCGTCCGACGGCTCCTCCGGTGGAATACTGACCGACGCTATAGTCGAAAAGCCTTATCGCTTGATCTTGTTGGATGAATTTGAGAAAGCGCATCCTGATATTCTCAATATTTTTCTTCAGGTGTTTGATGACGGCCGTCTGACTGACGCGACCGGCAAAACCGTTGATTTTAAAAATACCATCATCATCTGCACCAGCAACGCCCACTCGGATTTTATCAAGACACAAATCGAGAGCGGCAGCGCGATGAAAACGATCGCGGAGCAGCTGAAGAAAAAACTTTCCGATCATTTCAAGCCGGAATTACTGAACCGTTTTTCAGATATCGTGGTTTTCCAACCGCTTTCGCCGGAACACATTCGGCAGATCGCCGGTTTACAACTGGCCGATCTGGCGAAAGATTTGCTGGAGAGCCGGGGCATTGGTTTATCATTCGGCGACGCTGCTATTAAGGAAATAGCCCGGTTGGGCTATGATCCCGTGGTTGGAGCGCGGCCATTGCGGAATGTGATATCGGAAAAAGTTAAAGGTCTGCTGGCGGAGAAGATATTGAAAGGAGAGGTCAAAAAAGGAGATAATATACAGATAGATTTCAGGGACGGCGTGTTCGGGGCATCAAAGTAACCCACGCCTTCGGCGGGGTAAAAAATAAATTTTTTATGTTCAAGAATATAAATCCAATAGTAAAAATCTTCGTCATCGCCGATTTTTTCTATAACGCCGCTTTCGCGTCTTTCGCTCCGGTCTTTGCCATTTTTATTACCGGGCAGATCGTCGGCGGCTCGGCCAGCGTAGCCGGTTTCGCGACCGCGACTTTTTGGGTGGTGAAGTCTATATTTCAGCTTCCCGTGGCGAGATTCCTTGATCGGACAGATGGAGAAAAAGATGATTTCTGGGCGATGTGGGCCGGATATTTTTTCACCGGTTTTATTCCGCTGGCTTATATTTTCGTCAACGAACCCTGGCATCTATATGTCATTCAGGGAGTTTACGGATTTTTAATGGCTTGGCTGGTCCCTGCCTGGTACTCCATCTTTACCCGGCACGTGGATAAGTGGCGCATTAGTTTTGAGTGGAGCTTGGAGAGCGTATTTTCGGTTGGCATGGCTACCGCCGGGGCGGCGGCGCTTGGTGGTTATCTGGTGGACAAATTCGGTTTTGAATTATTGTTCCTAATCTCCGGACTGACCGCGATAGGCGCTTCTTTTTTGGTCCTCCTAGTAAAAAAGCATTTGATATCCGGCAGAGGACCGCAGGAAAGAGTGTCGCCGGAGAAGCGCCACGAACAGCGCTAAGGGACTCCTCCTGCAGCATGGATAATCCAGAAATAGCGAAGATATTTTATGAGATTGGGGAATATTTAGACATGCAGGGCGTGGCTTTCAAGCCGCGCGCTTATGAAAAGGTGGCCCAGACCATAGAATCGCTCCAACAGCAGGTTTCCGAGATATACAGAAAAGGCGGACTGAAAGCCGTGGAAGATATTCCCGGCGTAGGTATCTCTATTGCCGAAAAGATAGAGGAGTTGCTGAAGACCGGGAAATTAAAATATTACGAAGAGCTGAAAAAGAAAACACCAGTGGATCTGTTGGAGCTGACGCGCGTTGAGGGACTTGGACCAAAAAAAATAAAGATCCTTTATCAGAAATTAAAGATCAGGAATGCCGCCGATCTTGAACGAGCGGCGAGGGCGGGGAAGATCGGTAAGTTGGCCGGCTTCGGTCCGAAGAGTGAGGAGAATATTTTGAAAGGAGTGGAATTTCTGAAAAAAGACAGCGGGCGTTTTTTGCTGGGTCTTATTTTTGGCGACGTAAGGGCGATAGAAGAGCGGTTGCGGAAAATAAAAGGCGTAAAAAAGGCAAAGGTGGCCGGATCGGTCCGGCGACGCAAAGAAACCGTAGGCGATGCTGATATTTTGGTGGTCTCCGACAAGTCCGGCCCGGTCATGGATTATTTTGTCTCCATGTCCGAAGTAGCCCGAGTTTACGCGCACGGTGATACTAAATCGGCGGTGAAACTGAAGAACGGACTGGACGTTGACGTCCGGGTGGTTCCGGAGGAGTCCTATGGCTCGGCATTGGCATATTTTACCGGCTCTAAAGACCACAATGTATTTTTGCGCCAGCTGGCTATTAAAAAAGGGTTGAAGCTTAGTGAGTACGGTTTGTTCCGCGGTGATAAGCAAATTGCCGGGAGGACCGAAGAGGGGATATATAAAGCTTTGGGGATGGATTATATTGAGCCGGAGATGCGGGAGATGCGTGGCGAAATTGAATTAGCCCAGAAACACAAGCTGCCTAAATTGATTGGCTACCACGAACTAAAAGGCGATCTACAGGTGCAGACTAACTGGACCGATGGCGCTAAATCCATAGAAGAGATGGCGATAGCGGCGGCAAAAACAGGGCTGGAGTATATCGCGGTAACCGATCACACTAAGCGGTTAGCGATGACGCACGGCTTGGATGAGCGCCGGCTCGTCCAGCAGATGAAGGAAGTAGACGCGGTAAACCGCAAGTTAAAAGCTAAAGGGTTAAAGTTTAAAGTTTTGAAAGGGACGGAGTGTGACATTCTTAAAGACGGAAATTTGGATTTGCCCGATGAAATTTTGAAACAACTGGACGTTGTTGGGGTCTCGGTTCATTCGTTTTTTGATCTATCCCGGGAGGAACAGACGGCACGCGTCATTAAAGCGATGCGTAATCCGCATGCTGACATTCTTTTTCATCCCACCGGGCGGCTGATCCAACGGCGGGAGCCGTACGAAATAGATATGGGAGATGTAATGACGGCGGCAAAAGCTACCGGCACAATCCTTGAGATCAACGGGTCGCCAGACCGTCTGGATCTGAAAGATGAATATATCCGGAAATGCGTGGAGTTGGGGATAAAGATGGCTATTGACTCGGATTCTCACAACGACTCCCATTTCGCTTTTACCGGATTCGGGATCGCCCAGGCGAGACGCGGGTGGGCCGCCAAGAGTGATATAATTAACGCGTGGCCAGCTGAAAAAATGCTTGGCTTTCTCAAATGATAGAAGGAGGATTCCTTGGTTTTGTAAATGAATACGGCTATCTGGCCGTTTTTCTGCTGGTCTTTATTCAGGAGATCGGCATTCCGACCATTCCTAACGAACTGGTGCTGATTTTTGCCGGCGCTTTGACGACGATCGGCGGTTTGGATTATTGGGTGATGTTCTGGACGACGGTGGCGGCGGACGTTACGGGTACTAGTCTATTATTTTTCATATTTTATTTCTTTGAGAAAAAAATAATGGAACGGATCCCCAAGTGGATACCGATAAATCAATACCTGGACAAGGTCAAAGGAATGATCGAAAGGCACGACCGGTGGGCGATCCTGATCGGCCGGATGATGCCTTATGGACGGGGTTACGTGTCGGCCGCGGCGGGAATTCTGAATATTTCCTACCGCGTATTTTTGCCGATGGTCTTCATTTCGGCGGTCGTCTGGACCGGCGGTTATGTAACTTTAGGTCATTTTCTCGGCTATCAGTGGCAAAAAGTGGCTGATTTTATTGCCGGCTATCAGTGGCTGATATTGGTCGCCTTTGTTCTGATTGTGATAGCATGGGTATATATTCACCATCGTAAAAAGAAACATCTAGATGTCCAAACCCCAGACCAGCATCAGCAATAAGAAAATAATTTCGGCGGGAATTATTATTTTCCGGAAAACCCGTGAGGGATATAAATTTCTTCTGCTTTACCACGGAAGAAATTACTGGAATTTTCCGAAGGGGAAATTAGAAGCGTCGGAGCGGAGTTGGCAGGCGGCGTTGCGCGAAGTGAAAGAGGAAACGGGTCTTAAACAGACGGAGCTGAAGTTCGCGGAAAATTTTAAAGCGTATGAAAGATTTTTTTTAAGTCGCGGGAAAGAAAAGATCTTAAAGATAGTCATTTTGTATCTGGCGGAGACCCGCCAGCCGAACATTACGGTTTCCTTTGAACACGAAGGATATGCTTGGTTCACTTTCGCGGAAGCGAAGAAAGTTTTGATGCATTATCACGATAATATTAAGATACTCACGACCGCGTATGACTTTTTGAAGAAAAGTATGCCACGCGTGAAGCCGCACAGCACTCTTCCGCCGCTGTCATCAAAATGAAAAACCGGCTTTAGGCCGGTTTTTCATTGTCAGCGATCTATTTACTTAACGATTCAATGACTGTTTTGAAAATCTTCGGTTCGTTTTCAGCTAGTTCAGCGAGGATCTTGCGATCCAGTTTTACGTTGGCTTTCTTGAGGGCGCCGATCAGTCGGCTGTAGCTCATTCCTAACGGTTTACTGGCGGCGCTGATCTTGACGTTCCAAAGCGAACGAAAATCGCGCTTTCTTTGTTTGCGTCCGCGAAAAGCATGAGTCCAGGCGTGTAGTAGGGCCTCTTTAGCGGCCGCTTCTTTAGCTTTCCTGCCCCAACGAAAACCCTTCGTGTATTTCAGAAGGGCCTTTCTTTTCTTGTGGGCAATTGTGCCTCTCTTTACTCTGGACATAGTTGTTTAAAAATACTTCTTAAAAGCCCGCAAGTCAACTGTCGCCAGGACGTGATCTTTTTTACGGGAAAGACGGCGGCCCGCCTTTTTGGCCTTAAAATGATTGATTCCCATCGGCCGGCGGATCAGTTTGCCGGTGCCGGTGATTTTAATTCTTTGGGTTATGCTGTTGTTTGCCATGCCATTGTTGTCTCCGAGTATGCCGAGGAGCTACAACAATGAGCACCCCGCACCTTAGAGAAATTATTATATTAAACTATTTGATATACGACGTTTTAGCTGTTTATAGGCGTTGCCAAACTGCTTTAATGCTATCTCACGGAGTATAGCGTCTTTTTTAGATTTGTAAACCTCACAATAAATAATTTCGAAATCGGGTTTACTTGTTTTGTGTTCCGTTATGCGACGCTTCAGGTCCGCAGTCTGGCCGATATACATTTCCGAATTACTATGTCTGGCTAAATAAACGTAATGCATAATTTCTAAAGGTGCGGGGTAAGGTTTTGCCGCCAATCATGCTACGCATTCTTGGGCAAAGCCCTTATTTCTTAGCGACCTGCATGTTGATCCCTCTTCCGCCATCTTTCGCCGACATGATCACTTTGTGTTCCGGATTGATCATTTTTATGAAGCTGGCCAGTTTTTCCTTAGCGAACGGCCGATTGGCCTTTTCACGGCCTCGGAGCGTCATCACAATTTCCACCTGGTTACCTTCCTCCATGAATTTATTCACGCGGCCGGCTTTCATTTCCAAATCGTGCAGGGCTTCTTTCGGGCTGATCTGCACTTGCTTCAGTTCGCTGGATTTCTGTTGCGCCTTTTGCTTTTTAAGCTTTTTTTCGTGCTGGTAGCGGAACTTATCATAGCTCATCAATCTTGCTACCGGCGGTTTGGCGTTGGGGGCGATCTCAATAAGGTCGAGTTTCTTCTCCAGGGCAAGCTTCAGGGCGTCGGTAGTTTTCATCTTGCCCAGGCTCTTGCCCTCCTCATCTATCACCATCAATTCAGAAGCTTTTATTTGGTTGTTTAGTCGTGGATTTTGGATAGTTAGTAGTCTAACAAGTTAAAACTGATAAGTCAAAATCGTGAAGGTGTTTTGTTGCGAAAATAAAAAATTGGTCTTATTATGGCCTTGATCTTATAAAAGAGGGTGGATGACGGTAAAGGATAAGGACTCGCTCCTGCCTGATCAAAAATTGACTAAAATTTGGCATAAGGCTTGGGAAGAAGGAATTTGGTTGCAGATCGTTGACGGAACTTCGGGGCATTGCATGGCGGCGGCGGGAAGTTTGCGGGAATTGAAAAAGTTTGGAGCGGCGGTTGAGAGGTGGGCGTGCCGGAATATCCGGAAGAACAAACTGAAATTGGGTGACTGTATCAATTTAGGCGCGGTGCCCGGAGTTGGCAGAACACCGGAGGCCGCCTGTCGCGCCGCTATCGGATCATTAAAGAAGGAATTAAAAAACCGCGGTTAGCCGCGGTTTTTCTATTCCTCAAAATTTTTCCAATCGCGGGAGCGGCTCTCGCGCTTTTCTCCTTGCTCACGCTTGGCTTCCAGCCTTTTTTCTTTGGCACTTTTCGTGGGTTTGGTCGGTTTGCGTTCCGTTTCGGGGGTTAATGCTTCGGCGACCAACTCTTGCAGGCGTTCCATCGCTAGCGCCCGGTTTTGCGCCTGCCATCGTTCCTTTTTCGCGTCCACGATCAGCTCCCCGTTTTTATTGATCCGGTTTTTTAGAAATTCTCTAATTTTCAATTTTTCTTCTTCGGAAAAACTCGGCGAAGTGTCCACGTTCCAGCGAAGCTCAACACGTGTTTCAACTTTGTTGACGTTCTGTCCTCCCGGTCCTCCCGCGCGGGTAAAGTTGGATTCTATTTCGTTTTCCGGAACTTGTTTTGGTTGATTATCCATATTTTCTGTCGGAAAAGATTCCATAACTAAAATTGTAGCACGAGAGACCCCGACCTCAGTGAGTCGGGGTTCCGGTCGGTTGCCGTTCCACCCGCGCACATTTTGTATCAGAGTTTCTTTTAGTTATCCTTTCTGCGGGCTGCATCGCCTGCGGCTTTGATTTCTTTCGATGATGTTTCTGCTGCAAAATGTGCGGGGTTATTGTTTGGCAACTAAAATTTTCTCGTCTGCGACTCAAAATTTTAGGCCAAGCCAATAAAAAACCGCCCGAGGGGCGGTTCGTACGGTTAGCAGCAGAGCTGTTTCGGAGGAGGGAAGAGGTGGTCGTAAAGTTCCAGTACCGGATCCGAGACCCATTTGGACACCAGACCGGCGCGATCGAAGGCGGTCAAACCGTTCGTCCGATCGTATTCTTTTCTTTCCAGGTTTTGGGAGGCGTGGACAAGCTCTTCCGGCGTTGGCTCGACCGTGAAGGTGATGCCGAGCATATGAGCGCCGATGTTGTCCGGCATCTGGGCGCGATCGCGACAGCGATAATCGAGAATGGCCACTAGTTTCAACCGGTCGGTGGTCAAAGAGACGTCGGTTTCCCGCTTGAAGGATCGGATGGCCGCCTCCTCCTTGGTCTCATGCGGCATCATTCGTCCTCCGATCCACCACCAGCCGAGCATCGGTTTGGTCTTGCGTTTGGCGAGGTAAATGAATTTGTTGGCAGAATTGATCGGCACGATGTCAGCGCAGACCGGCACAAAACACTGAAGAGCTTTCGCGTATTCCTCATCTGACAGCCGGATCGGCGGAATGGGACGATAACCGCTTTCGGTATAGCTCCGGACCAACATGGACGCCTCCTTTTCTTAGAGATTCGAGGTTAAATGAACCGGATACATTATAACTCAAACTTATTGAAAATGCAAGCAGTGGAGAGGTACATTCAACTTTGAAGTGCAACACCTGTTAGCTCATAGAATACCTCATAG
>CAYHBX010000020.1:0-14449 GCA_964355005.1 uncultured Candidatus Saccharibacteria bacterium
AATCAATTTTCTGCCCGAGTGAATATTTGTGAGTTTTTGGTAAGATTTGATAATACGAGAACCAGAGGGCGTAACCATCCTTAACTTTATGCAACAAGGGGAAAATTGCTGGGGGGGGGGCTTTAAAGGTAGGATTTTGTTCCGTCATAGTTTTGATGAGATTATTTCGGTTGAAAATCTTTTAGTTGCTTGGCAAGAATTTTTGAAAGGAAAGCGGGGCAAGAAAGACGTGCAGGAATTTGAATTTAACTTGATCGATAACATTCTACAACTCCACGAAGAACTATCAAGCCAAACCTACCGCCACGGCGGATATTATTGTTTCCGGATTGCCGATCCAAAACCCCGCATTATCCACAAAGCCGAAGTCCGAGATCGACTTGCCCACCACGCCATTCATCGATTGCTATATCCATTTTTTGATAAGACTTTCTATGCCGACTCTTTTTCTTGCCGGAAAGGCAGGGGCACTCACAGAGCTTTAAACAGATTCAGAGATGTGGCCTACGGAGTCAGCAAAAACCACACTACAACCTGCTGGGTATTGAAGTGCGATATCAAAAAGTTCTTTGACAGCATCAATCACCAAACTCTTCTCAAAATTCTCCAATCATACATTCCCGATCAGAAGATAATGTGGCTAATGGAAGATGTCCTTCATAGCTTTTCCACCAAACCGGGATTTGGTCTCCCGCTTGGCAATCTCACCTCCCAGCTATTTGCGAATATTTATATGAATCAATTTGATCAGTTCGCTAAGCATAAATTGAAGATCAAGCGTTATATCCGTTACGCCGACGACTTCGTTATTTTGTCACAAGATAAAGAGGGGCTGGAAAAGCTTATTCCCAAGATCAATAATTTTTTGAAAACAGAACTTATCCTATCCATGCACGACAAAAAGCTTTTTCTGAAAACCCTTGCTTCCGGCGTGGATTTTCTAGGTTGGGTGCATTTTCCGGATCATCGAGTGATCCGGAGTGTCACGAAACGGAAAATGATGAGGAGATTAAAGGAAAATCCCAATGAGCAATCTAAGCAGTCGTATTTGGGGATGCTGAAGCATGGGAACGCTTGGAAACTTAGAATAGAGTCGCCGGCAAGATTTCCTCCTTCCAATTAAATTGAGCTTTGGAGATTTCATCGGAATCTCTTTTCGGCACCAGCAAATGCCCTTGCGCCTTCGCCAGGTCGTATAATTCCTTGGTTATTTTTACGTCATTCAGGCAGTAAGATGCCAACTCATCCATCTTGCCTTCATTATATAAGCGAATCGCTTCCAAGCCGGTAGAGTGAGTTTTTCCGATTCCGAGATTGGTTTTCGCCAGTCTGTCCAAACTGATCCGGTGACCGAGTACCAGTTCAATTTCATCCAGCAGGTCGAGTCGCGGAATGGCCATCAAATTAAATTTGCAATGTTTTCCGAGCACCGGCAGGTCAAACCGATTGATGCTGAAACCGATGATCAGCCCCGCTTTTTGGAGTAGCGCCGCCAGCTTGTCCATTTCATTTTCCTGGAAGGAGAGATATTTATCCTGGTTATAGGAATAAACACCAGCGAAAGATACCAGTAATTTGTCGATGTTGTGTTGTCCGCCGACGTCGGCGAAGCTGTTTTTTGTTTCTATGTCTATGACAATTTTATCCATAAAATTGTAAATTCTAAATCCTAATTTCTAAATTCTAAACAAATTTCGGATTTTGTTAATTTTATATTATTTAGGATTTAGTGTTTAGAGTTTGGGGTTTTTACACATGTTTATCCGCCACATTCGAAGCCGCGTAGCTGTCCGGCTTAGTTTTCACTTCAAAGTTATTGGCGCGGATCATCCCGACTAATTCTTGGATCATGGTTTTAGTCGCGCCATTCTGGCCGATATCAACGTGGATCTCGAAATCAAATTTCGGAGCGTCCTTGAAGGCGGCTAGTTTTTCCGAGAATTGATTGGCGGAATCTAAAGAGATCAGGACTTCGCGGGTTATTCTGTCCCGCAGGCTGTGAAATTTTACCGTCTCCCCGTTGCGCGTCCAAAAATACCTAGCGCCTCTACCGATCCGGTGTACGACGATCGCGGTCACAAAATCCGCTTTTTGTTCGGCATTGGCCTGGGAATCGGTGCCGACCGTGATCCGATATTCGGATAGCCCGTCTTCCTTCATATAGTCGATGATCTGCTGGACCACCTGTTCGGCTGTGAGCGGGAAGGGTATGCTGGTATTGAAGAATTTATTCATCCCACACATAGCAAAGAGTTTACTCGGCTGATTCGCTCTTTGTTGTTAGTAAAATCTTGATATTTGATGTATTCTGGCTTGACGACAATTAGCCATATGCCCACAGTGCTCTTTGTTATGTGTGGGATTCATTGGTTATAAAATACCTCTTTCTGGAGATTTTGTAAATACTATATATATGAAGAAGATTTATTTAGACTATGCCGCCTCCACCCCGGTCGCTCCGGAGGTCGCGAAGGCCATGGCCCCTTATTTCGGGGAACATTTCGGTAATCCATCCTCACTGCACCATTTCGGCCAGAAAACTTCCGGGGCGGTGTTTGGGGCGCGCCGGAGCGTCGCCAAAGCATTAGGCGCGGGTCCGGAAGATATTATTTTTACCGGGTCAGCGACCGAGGCCAATAACCTCGCCCTGCGAGGTTTAGTTAAAGGTTTAAGGTTTAAAGTTAAAAATGTCGGCAGGCCAAGAATTATCACCAGCGCGATAGAGCATGAATCGGTTTTGGAAACTTGCCGGGATTTGGAGAGGGATGGCGTGGAAGTAATTTATCTTCCGGTAGACAAGAATGGCTTTGTTGATCTTAAGAAATTCAAAGCGGCGCTTAATGACCGGACAATTTTAGTGTCGGTGATGCATGCCAACAATGAAGTCGGCACAATCCAACCCATCATCGAAATTGCGGGCATTCTTCGCAATTTCAGAAATTCTAAATACGAAATTCTAAATTCTAAACAATCTCAAAATATAAAATCCAATAACAAAAGTAATAAAGTTTCGGATTTAGAGTTTAGAATTTCGAATTTGGAAGCGGCTTTGCCGCTTCTGCACACTGATGCCGCCCAGTCATTTCAATATTTGGACTGCCGGCCGGCAGAATTGGGAATTGATCTGATGACCTTGTCCGCGCACAAGATCTATGGTCCCAAAGGCGTCGGCGCTTTGTATGCTAACAAGGCGGCGCGCGAGGTGATGCGGCCGGTTGTTGCGGGCTCCGGTCAGGAAAACGGATTGCGATCGGGAACCGAGAATGTTCCGGGTGTTGTGGGGTTTGGTAAAGCGGTGGAGGTGGCCGGAAAAATTCGCGAAAAGGAAGCGGCGCGTGTTTTGGATCTACGGGATTATTTTTGGAAAGAATTGCGGACGAAGTTGAGAAACAAGGTAGCGATTAACGGATCGCTTGATGATCGTCTCCCGAACAATTTGAATATTTATTTCCCCGGGCACAACGCGCACGATCTTTTAATAAGATTTGATCTTCTCGGTGTAAGCGTCTCGCCCGGCGCGGCTTGCTCGACCAGGGTTTCGCAAGCGTCATACGTTTTGGAAGCAATGGGCTTTCCGCCCGACCGTGCCTCCGGAAGCCTTCGGTTCAGTTTGGGGCGGCAAACTAAGAAGTCCGATATTGATTACGTAATTTCTGTTATAATGAAGGTGTTGGGATAGCGTCGCGGTATTGTAAAAAGTTTCTTTTAGTGTTATAATTAGCGGAAATTAGTTTTACGATTACTTAACTTTAAAAACTTTATAAACCTTATAAACTTTAAGAATTATCACGATGCCATCTTTCAATCGTTTTACCATCAAAGCCCAGGAAGCTCTTCAGAACGCCCAGGAGTTGGCGGCCCAGCGAAATCACGGAGAATTCCGGGTTATTCACTTGCTTCATACTCTGATCCAGGACGAACAATCACTCGTCCGGCCTATTTTGGTTAAAGCGGGTATTAATGTAGACAACTTGGCGCGAGACATTGAAGCCGAGATGAAAAAAATGCCCAAGATCATTACCGCCTCCAACGTCGGCCAGCTTTATCTTTCTCCGGAGTTGATGCAGGTTTTGGAAAAAGCCGGTAAGATCGCCCTTTCTCAAAAAGACGAATATATTTCCTGCGAACACCTGCTTTTGAGTATTTTAGAGGTTGCCTCTTCGGCCCAAAAGATATTAGACCGGCTTGGCCTTAAAAAAGACGCGGCCTTTCGGGCATTGGCCCAGCTACGCGGCTCTACTCGTGTCACCGACGAGACTCCGGAGAGCAAATTTCAAGTTTTGGAAAAATATGCCGTAAATCTTAATGAAAAGGCCCGCGAAGGTAAGCTAGACCCGGTGATCGGGCGTCAGGAGGAGCTTCGGCGGCTTATCCAGATTTTAAGCCGGCGCACTAAAAATAACCCGGTTTTGATCGGGGAGTCGGGCGTGGGCAAGACGGCTATTGTTGAAGGGTTGGCCCAGAGGATAGTGGCCGGGGATGTACCCGATACCCTGAAAGACAAGGAGATCATTATGCTGGACCTCGGCTCTTTGATCGCGGGCACTAAGTTCCGGGGTGAGTTTGAGGACCGGTTGAAGGCGTTTATTAAAGAGATCCAGAATTCTGCCGGGCGGCTGATCTTGTTCATAGACGAGATACATATGATAGTAGGCGCCGGCGCCGCCGAAGGCGCGATTGACGCTTCTAATTTGTTGAAACCGCCGCTTGCTCGGGGAGAGCTTCATGCCATTGGCGCGACAACCATTCGGGAATATCAACGCCATATTGAAAAAGATCCGGCTTTAGAGCGCCGTTTTCAACCCATCATAGTGGAGGAGCCGGCAACCGAAGATGCCGTGGCTATCTTGCGCGGGCTTAAGGAAAAATATGAAATGCATCACGGGCTTCAGATCAGCGATGAGGCGATTATAGCGGCCGTTAATTTATCGGCCCGTTACATCACCGATCGTTTTTTGCCGGATAAAGCGGTGGATCTGATAGACGAAGCGGCGGCAGTCCGGCGGCTGGAGACCGAAAGTTTGCCGACCGAATTGGACAAGGCGCGCCGTGATATTACTAAGCTGGAGATCGAACGGTCTGCTATTTCTCAAGAAAACTCCGCCAAGAATAAAAAGCGGGTTAAGGAGATAGACGGCGTTTTGAATAAACTTAAAGAGAAAAATGACGATTTGTCGGCAGATTGGCACGCGGAAAAATTGGCTTTTGAAAGTTTGCACAATCTCCGGAAAAAGATAGAAGATCTTCGGCACGAAGCGGAGATCGCCGAGCGCGAAGGAGATCTGGAGGCGGTGGCGCAGATCATTTACGGCAGTTTGCCTCAAGCGGAAAAAGATTATCGCAATTTTTCCAAAAAACACGCCAAAACTGATGGTTTTATCAAAGAAATGGTGGACGCGGAAGACATTGCCGCTGTTGTCGCCCGTTGGACGGGAATTCCGGTGAGTCGGATGTTGGAGTCGGAAGCCAAAAAGCTTTCTAGAATAGAAGAGGCGCTCGAAAAAAGGGTTGTTGGGCAGAGGGACGCTATTGATGCCATATCCAGCGCTTTGCGTCGCGCCCGGGCCGGTTTATCGGACGAGAACCGCCCATTTGGCTCATTTATGTTCCTGGGTCCTACCGGAGTAGGCAAGACCGAGCTCGCTAAAGCTTTAGCGGAATTTATGTTTAATGACGATAAGGCTTTAGTGAGAATTGATATGTCGGAATATATGGAAAAACACTCCGTTTCCCGCCTTATCGGTTCGCCGCCGGGCTACGTTGGGTTTGAAGATGGAGGTCAATTGACCGAAGTGGTCCGACATCGGCCATATAGCTTGATATTGTTTGACGAGATCGAGAAAGCGCACCCCGAGGTGTTTAATATCCTATTGCAGATCTTGGACAACGGGAGGTTGACCGATAGCAAAGGAAAGGTGGTCAACTTCAAGAATTCTATTATATTGCTGACTTCCAATGTCGGCAGTCAGTATTTCAAGGCAATGTCCAATATTGGTTTCGCGTCTTCCGATGAAAGCGGCAACGAGGGCCAGGAAAAGGATTTCCATGATAAGGTAATGGAGTCTTTGAAGCGTACATTCAAGCCTGAGTTCTTAAATCGCCTGGACGAGACTATTATTTTTCACTCCTTAAGCCGGAAGGATATAGAAAAGATAGTTGATCTGCAGATAGACCTGATCAAAGAAAGGCTTAAAGACCGGGAGATCGTCATCAATATTGATGCTTCTGCCCGTAAGTACATCGTGGATCATGGCTTCGACCCGGAATATGGCGCCCGGCCGATCAAACGGCTGATCCAAAAGGCGATCTTGGACAAGCTGGCCGATAAGATAATCGGCGGTGAAATTAAAGATGGTGACAAAGTTAAAATCGGTTTTTCTGAATCCGCAATCAGGCTTACTGTTTAAGACGGTAATTTTTGCCGGATTTTTATTGTTGTCCCGGATGGGTGGCTTTACTTTATTGCCGGTAACTTTGTTGGTGCTAGTTTCAATTATTTTGTATGCCCGCCCCCTATTTAGGACGGTTAAGTTTCTAAGTAGTTTTTCTATCTTTCTTGCGAGCGTGGTGGCGTTTAATCTGACTTTTCGGGATAATTGGGATTTTGTTTTTAGTTTGATCTATTTTTCTTCGGTGCTTTTTATCCTGCTTGGCGTGAAGGACTTGATACTGATACGTCGGGAAGTATGGGGGAGACTGGTTAATTGTCTGATAGCTTATCCGGTTTTTCTTATTTTTTTCTATTACTACCAGTTTCTATCAAACATTTGGTATTTATTGGTTTTATTCTTCATAATTTTATTGCTTTCTAAAAACATTATTCCTTCAAGGCTATTTTACTGGTTAACGCCGCTTGTTATTTCTCAACTGGCTTGGGCGTCATCTTTCCTGCCTATCGGGTTTGTTGGTGCCGCTAATCTTTCCTTGCTTTCATATGTAACGCTGGTTTTGTTTTTGGATGAACACCTAGCCGGAACCCTCGGTCGGAAGAAAATTTTATTATTGGGTACGGTTTTTATTTTGCTTCTTGTGGCAATTCTTGGTGTATCCGGTTGGAAGTTCTAGAAAAAATAAAAATTTTGGCGCTGGTCATTGCGAGCTCCGCGAAGCAATCTTACATTACCGTGGGGGCTTGCCCACTTTTTCGTGAGAGTTTATAATGATTGTTAATGTTTTTCTCTAAAGAAAAATCTTTAGAACTTGCTTACGCCTTGATCCGGGTAGCCGCTTTGGTCCGGCGCGCAGAATTGAAGGTTCGTTTAGAACGACTGGCTTTTGAATTTCTGGAAAATATTTCAATGAAGAGGCCGGAAGAAGTCATGAATATCACTTCGGCCATAGAGTCCCTGTTGAATATGGGGCAATCTTTGTATGAAATTGATCCTGAAAATGTAAAAGTAATCACCGGCGAACTTAATGCGGTTAATTCGGCAATGCGGCAATCTGCCGGGTTGGGAGATTTGCCGGATTTTTCCAAATTTGCCGAATTGCCGGATGATTCGGCAAAAGTTCTACCGAATTCGGCAATTGCCGAATCTGATTCCCAGGGTTCTGATAGTAATGGGAAGAACGGCAATGGCTTCTCTGCCACCTTGAGACAGTCGGCTATTTTAGATAAAGTCCGCAGTATTGGAAATGGCCAAATTCAGCTCAAAGACATACTTGCCGCATTTCCGGAGGTAAGTGAGCGGACTATGCGTTACGACCTGCAAAAATTGTGCTCCCAGGGGCTTTTGGAACGTATCGGCAACGGCGGTCCGGCAAGCTTCTATGCCGCCCGAAATAGAGCGTAATAAACCCCCCACCCCCTCGTTATACCCTATGTAATGACTTTGGGTGAGGCTGGGTCATTTACGAAGCTTTTACGCTTAAACTTTAAACGTTTAAACGTCTAAGTTTTTACCAGCCCTCCCATATTGGGAGAGTTTTTTTATCCCTCACGATAAAAAGATTCAACCGCATCGGTCATTATATGAAATTGAAATAAAGATTGATTTTTCTCTTCGAGGTCGATTCTCCAGCGCGTAAGCGTTTGAGAAGAAAGGGGAACAATTTTTATGTTAGTAGGTATAAATTAAAAACATAATTGTTAGTTAAAAGGTTCAATTAATATGGGAAATAATATAACAAAGAAATTTGCCGCGATCGCGCTTTCTGCTGCGACCGTTGCATGGCTTTCGGGCGCTGCTTTGTTAGTTCCGGTTGCGAACGCGCAATCAACTGACTTGCAAGCCCAAATCAACGCTTTGTTAGCTCAGATCGCTGCTCTCCAAGCCCAGCTGGCTTCAGGTAGCTCTGCCTCTTCCGTCGCTTGCAGTTTCACTCGCGCCCTCACCGTGGGTTCAACTGGAGACGACGTTAAGTGCTTGCAGAAATACTTGAACGGCGCTGGTCATAAGGTTGCGGCGAACGGAGCCGGTTCTCCCGGTAACGAAAGCTCCTACTTTGGTTCATTAACCAGAGCGGCAGTCGCCTCTTGGCAGGCTGCAAATGGTGTCTCTCCGGCCGTTGGATACTTCGGTTCCATCTCTCGGGCTAAATACTCTGCGTTGGCTGCTTCTACTCCTGCTCCAGTCCCCGGCACTCCGGCTCCGGTTCCTTCCGGTTCTGGATTGACCGTTTCTCTTTCTGCTGATCAACCGGCCGCCGGTCTTTTCGGCGAATCATTTGCCAGCCGACCTTTCACGAAATTAGATTTTCGTGCTTCGTCTGACGGCGATGTCGTTGTTAAGGCTTTGACCGTTGAACGGCAAGGACAAGGTAATGACTCTGCTTTCAATGGAGTTATTGCTTTAGACGAAGATGGTCTCCGCCTTGGTCCGGCAAAGACTTTTGGCTCTGACCATCGTCTTCGATTATCCGAGAAATTCACCGTGAAAGCGGGACAGTCCCGGACAATCACTTTGGCTGGTGACTCTGATGCGGACCAAAATGACTATAGCGGTCAATTAGTTAAGTTAGCCTTGGTGGGTGTTGAAGTTGATGGCTCTGCAGCCGTCAACGCCGCCTTCCCGTTGGCTGGCGGTACAATGACTGTTAACGACACTTTGGCCATTGGTAGTTTGACTATCGCCAAGGGTTCCTTTGATCCAGGTTCTGGTTTGACAAAAGAAATCGGCACAACCGGCTACACTTTCTCTGGTCTCCGCTTAAGCTCGGGCACCAACGAAGATGTATTGGTTAAATCCATTTCTTGGAACCAGTCCGGTTCAGCGGGTGTAGCCGACTTGGGCAACATAAAAGTTGTCTTTGATGGCGTCACCTATGATGCTACCGCCAGTTCTGACGGTAAGTACTACACTGCTAAATTTGGCAGTGGCATTAAGATCGACAAGGGTCTTAACAAGGAAGTGTACATCAAGGGAGATGTTTTGGGCGGTTCCGCTCGAACAGTTGACTTTGATCTGTACCGCTATTCCGATATTCAGGTTCTCGGTTTGACCTATGGCTACACCTTATTGCCATCCGGTACCGAAACAACCGCGAATAACAATGACGATAGCGGAATCCAGGATGCTGAGCCTCGTTTCGATGCTTCACAGGCCTACATTGATGCCGGCACTATCAGCGCCCAGAACGCTCCGACTGTTGGAGCGCAAAACGTTGCTATCAACCTCCCGAACCAACCTTTGGGTGGCTTGTTACTCGACGTGAAGGGTGAAGATATTACTGTTGCCGCGATCAACTTTGACCTAAGCATCGTTGATGATGCCGCTACTGGTGGCACTATTGATACCAACGACATTACCAATATCACTTTGGTTGATGAAGATGGTAAGGTAGTTGCTGGTCCGGTTGATGGTGTTGCTGGCGGTAACAATACCGTCCGTTTCACCGATACCGTTACCTTCAAGCCAGGCCGCAGGGTATATACCTTGAAAGGTAAAGTCGGAACGGACGTTGGAACCAACGACACGATCGCTGCTTCCACCACTCCGAGTTCTGATTGGAGCACTGTCCGTGGCGTTACTTCCGGTGTTTCTATCACTCCATCCCCGACTAGTGCTGTTACGATGAGCACTATGACGGTTAAAGCGGCTTCATTGGCCATCACGGTTTCTGCTGAAACCAAGGAAGGCACCAATGCCAGCTCTACCGCGCAGACTGTTGTCGCGGGGACCAGCGGCTATGAATTCACCAAGTACGTTTTGGACGCGAGCGGTTCCGGCGAAGACATCCGCATTAACGCTGTCCAATTGCGCAACACCTTCAGCGCGGCTAATACCGCTGATGATGTGACCAGTTGCCAATTGTATGATGGCGCGCAGGTGTTGAATACCGGTTCCAACGTTGTCAACCCATCTAATAGCGATTCCACCCCGGCGAACAAGACCTTCACTTTTGACTCAAGCTTGGTTGTTCCGAAAGGAACGGTTAAGACCTTGGGCTTGAAGTGTAACTTGATCTCTGGCGCGGATAACGGCCAGCAATGGCAATGGGGTATGACTGACGCGGATGCTTCCGTTACGGCTACCGGAGTTACTTCCGGACAGTCCGTGGATGGATCAGACGCGATCACCGAGGATGACGGTCGCGTTGTCACGGCGGCTACCAGCGGCAGTTTGGCTTTAGTGTTGGATACTTCTAGCCCATCTTTGAAGTGGGTAACATCCGGCACTGCGGACAATATTTTCGCGGTTCTCCGCTTGAACGCTACCAATGAATCGGTTCGTGTAGACACAGTCGGTTTGCAGTTAGCTACTTCAACAGGTAATACCACGGATGCGTTTGGTAATGCCTCTAACTCCCCGAGTGACTTGAGTAAAGTTACTTTGTGGGTTGGTTCAACGAAAGTTGGTGAAGCAGTCTTTACCGCGACCGACTTTGCTACTGCTACCCTTTCCGGCGTAACCGTTCCAAAGGATGGCCAGATACTCTTAACAGTGAAAGCTGATATGGGAGCTATTGGCACCAATTTGGCGGCTCATCCGGGACACTTGGTTGTCGTCAACTATGACGCGCAGTCTAGCTCTGATGAAACCAATACCGGCGCAGTTGGCGTAGGTCTGTCTTCCGGTACCACGATTGGTTCCGGCGGCTCGGACTCTGCCGCTAACGGCGCTCGGCTTGCCCGGGCTATCCCGACTGTTTCCTTGTTGTCTCTGCCTTCTACGACCTTGAACGGAGGCGTCACTTCAAACTTGGCGATCTTCCGATACAAGATCACTGCTCCGGCAGATGGCAATGGAGTTAGCTTGTACAAGACGACTTTCGTTGTCGCTACTAGCACTTCCCAGACCATCGACAACACTAAACAGCACGGTTCCTTGTTTAACGTGACCAATTTCAAACTGTACTGCTACTCGAACGCGGCCTTTGATGCCCCGTCGTGTGGTGCGTTTGACAACTCCGGTCTCTTGAACCAGGGTGGTCTGGCGAATGCCAAACCGGATGCTCAACCGGACACTAATGCTGGTACGGTTGGATTTGCCACTGGAACAGTCAGTATCACGTTTAACCCGACGGACAGCACCGGCGGTTCCACCGCTGAAGCTATTCGGTTGGCTGCTGGAGAAACCAAGTACTTTGCTCTAGTAGCAGATGTAACTGGCGCTTCTTCCACGCCTTCGATTACCACGAACTTGAAGGGCGACGCGACCTTCGCTTCGCTTAACAATTCTGACGGTGGTTTGTCCGATGCCACTTCTGGCAATCAGGACGGAGAAGATGCTGATCTGACTTCTACCGGAGACAATTGGAACACCGGCCGTTACATCTTTGCGACCATAGCTGCTAATGTGGACGCGTGGGATGATGACGACTTCATTTGGTCCGGTAACTCGACAAATACTTCTCAAAGTATTGTTGACTACGACTGGTTCAACGGCTTCTTGGTCCCAGGTCTGTCTAACGCTGATCAGGGCACCACGCAGACGTTGGTTGGTAACTAACATTTGTAACGGGTATTGTCGGGACCTAGTCTCGGCATCTTGAGACCCGCTATAGATTTCAAAACCCCCCGAAAGGGGGGTTTTGGTTTACCTCGTCATTGCCTATTCCCTGCTTTTTGTCATTCCGGCCTTGAGCCGGAATCCAGGGGAGGGGTTGAAAAATGGCATTTAATCGATTATTATATTTGGAATGAGAAAATTATTGATTAGTTCTGGAATCTTTATTTTAATAGCCGTAGCCGCTTCCGTTTTTTATGCGGTTTATTTGCCCGAACCAGCTATATCTCCGGACGTTGATTCTCTGCAGCCGGAATTAATTTTTAACAACGATGCTCCTACAAACAGTACTTCAATCGGGTATAAAACGGAGAATAAGACTAAGGCTCCTCCAGTATACAAAGGGCAGGCTATGGATTTTCTGGGAGATTCGAAAATATTATCCGGATATCCAAAGGAGTTTGTTGACGTGAAACGCGCGCAACTGGCGAATGTTATCGGGCTGATCCAGAAAGATCCCGGAGCCAGTGTTAATTGGATGGACTTGGGTTTAATCAAAAAAAATTTCGATAATTTTATCGGTACCCGGGATGCTTGGGAATATGTGAAATTATTGAACCCCGACAGCGCCTTGGCTTATTACAACTTAGGGAAATTGTATTCTGCTTATCTGCGGGATAATCAGAAAGCTGAAGAGAATTTTGTGAAGGCGGCACAACTTGATTCGGCTTCCGATTACCCCTACCTTGGGTTGGCGGAATTCTATCGGGATTTCTATAAAGCAAAATACGACCAAGTGGATGACGTTCTGCTTGCCGGGCTAAAGAACCTTCCTTCCGACCCGAACCTTATAATTCAGCTGGCGCTCTACTATAAAGATTTAGGAGACAAAGAAAATGCTATAAAATACTTTGAGCGATTTTTACGGCTTCCCGATTTGTCCGGGGATCAGCAACAAGCGATCGAAGCGGAATTGGCCGAGCTAAAGGGCTAGGCGCGATATATCTTTTCGGTAGCCTCTACCATCTGTTTCAAGTCCAGTGATGTTTTCAGAAATTCGTTGCCTTTTTTAGCTAGGATAGAGGCGACTTTTTCATCCCCCGTTAGATATTTGATCGCTCTGGCCAGCTCATCCGGCATGTTCGGCTGCATTACTAATCCGCGGTCCGAAACGATCTCCGTCATCCCGCCTACTCTAGTGGTAATAACCGGCAAACCGGCCGCCATTGCTTCCAGTAAGGTGTAGGGCAGGCCTTCCTTTATAGAAGACAAGACAAAGACATCAAATGCTTTCAGGTAAGGAGCGGCAGGAGCGAGTCCGCCTAAGATAAAGAAATGATCTTCCAGGCCTCTTTTCTTGATTATTTTCAATAATTTGCCTTTTAGTGGTCCGTCTCCGATAATAAAGAACTTCACTTCCGGGTTTTTCACCAACGCGGCGGCGTTTATGAAATCTTGGTAGCTTTTTTCAACCACTAATCGGCCGATGGAGCCGACCCAGGTTGAGTTAATAAGTTGAGAAGTTGATAGGTTTGATTTGACTAAAGTCGCCAGCACCTTGCGGGAGGTTTTTTTATCAAAGAATTTTAGGTTCTCCCAATCCAGGCCATTATAAATCGTGATCAGCTTATCCTCGGGCGCTATTTTATTCTTAATCGCCAGCTGACGGTCATATTCGGAAACGTTAATGATCTTGTCCTGAAATCTAGCCGCGATCTTGTGTACCCAGATATAAATTATTTTTTTTGCGAAATTCAGGTCGTTATCCGGATTGAACACCCAGCCGTGCGCCGTAAAGACAACCATTTTGATTCCCGCTAACTTGGCGGCGAATGCCCCCAATACTCCGGCTTTGGAGCTGTTAAGGTGGACTATTTCCGGACGCTCCCTTCTGAACAAGAAGAATAGCTCGACCAGCGCCAGCCAGTCATTAAGGAATAAAAAATACGGCCGCAGTTTGTTGGACAAAAAGCGCACCCCTTGGCGTCCGCCAGTGACGATTTTTGTTTCAAATCCGGATTTTTGAAGCTCCGTCGATAAGTCCCGGACGTACTTTTGGGCTCCGCCGACGTCATCCTTGGTGATTAGGTACAAAATCTTCATCTATTCTATTTTACCAATTTATAAGATAAGATGAGACCAATGTCAAAGAAAGTCGCGGTTTTCAGTCTCGCATATGATCCATTTGTCGGCGGAGCAGAGATAGCCGTTAAGGAGATAATCAGCCGAAATCCCAGCTACGATTTTACTATTTTAACCAAGAAATTTAATCGTTCTTGGTTCAGCCGGGAAACCGGCAGCAACTTTTCGCTGTTGCGATTGGGCGGCGGGCTGGCCGGTAAGGACTATTATGGGAATTTTTTGGGAAAGCTTATCTATGTCTGGCAGGCCTGGAGAGCGGCCGAAGCCGCCCATCGGAGGCAGCCCTTCAGCGCCATTTGGGCGGTGATGGCTTCCTACGCCGGGTTCGCGGCCTTATTGTTCAAGTTTCGGCACCCGAGCGTGCCATTTTTGCTTACGTTACAGGAAGGCGATTCCGAGGCCCATATTTTAAAACGCGT
>CAYHBX010000021.1:0-14063 GCA_964355005.1 uncultured Candidatus Saccharibacteria bacterium
AATACTATTTTTTCCGTAAAGCGTCTGATTGGCCGGAAATTTAGCTACGCGGAAGTTCAAAATGATAAAAAGTGGTTGCCATACGAGATAAAGGAATCGGCCACCGGGGGTGTTGAGGTAAAGATGGGGGATGATTGGTATAAACCGGAGGAGATTTCCGCCATGGTTTTGGCGAAATTGAAAGCCGATGCCGAGGCCAAGTTAGGAGAAAAAGTGGAAGAAGCGATCATTACCGTTCCGGCTTATTTTGACGACAGCCAGCGCCAGGCAACGAAAAATGCCGGGGAAATCGCCGGATTAACGGTGCGAAGAATTATTAATGAACCGACCGCGGCCGCTTTGGCTTATGGGCTGGATAAGAAAAAAGACGAGCAGATAGTCGTTTATGACTTCGGCGGGGGAACGTTTGATGTTTCTGTTTTGGAGGTGGGAGGCGATACCGTAGAAGTAAAATCTACCGGAGGCGATACTCACTTGGGCGGGGACGATTTGGATAAACGGGTAATTGAATATTTGGTGGGCGAATATAAAAAATTGGAAGGCGTTGATTTGGCTAAGGACGCGCTGGCCCTTCAGCGTTTGAAGGAAGCCGCCGAGCGCGCCAAACATGAACTTTCCACTTCCTTTGAAACCGAAATTAATCTTCCCTATATCACTTCGGATGCTTCCGGTCCGCGTCACTTCCTGATGAAGTTGAGCCGTAGCAAACTGGAAGAATTAGTCCGCGATCTGATCGACCGCTCCATTGAGATATTGGATAAAACTATTAAAGAAGCGGGATTTAAAATTTCCGATATTGACGAGATCGTGTTGGTTGGCGGTCAGACCAGAATGCCGGCGATGCAGGAAGCGGTTAAGAAGTTTTTTGGCAAAGAACCGCATAAAAGTTTAAATCCCGATGAAGTGGTGGCGCTGGGCGCCGCGGTACAGGCCGGTATTTTGCAGGGCGAGGTAAAAGACGTGCTTCTGCTGGATGTGACTCCTCTTTCTCTTGGAATTGAAACTCTCGGCGGCGTATTTACGAAATTGATAGAGAAAAATACAACCGTTCCAACCGCGAAGTCTCAAGTATTTTCCACCGCGGCCGATAACCAGCCGTCAGTGGAAATTCACATTCTGCAGGGAGAACGGGAGATTTCTTCCGGAAACAAAACCTTGGCGCGATTTATGTTGGACGGAATACCGCCGGCGCCGAGAGGAACCCCGCAGATTGAGGTAACTTTTGATATTGATGCCAACGGGATTGTCAGCGTTTCAGCGAAGGATAAAGCCAGTGGCAAAACCCAGTCTGTCCGCATTGAAGCGAATACGAGTTTGTCTAAAGAAGAAATAGAGAAATTGAAAGCGGAAGCCGTTCAGTATGCCGAAGAAGATCGTAAGAAAAAAGAACTGGCGGAAGCTCACAACAATGCCGAGAATCTTATCTACGCTTCTGAAAAAGCTTTAAAAGACGGCGGCGAAAAAGTTCCGGCGGAAGTTAAAGATGCTGTCACTAAAAAAATTGAGGCCGTGAAGACGGTAAAAGATAGCCAAGATGCCGCCGCCATCAAAGCCGCTACTGATGCCTTGTCCGCGGAGATTCAAAAAATCGGTCAGGCGATGTACGGCAAGAACCCGGGGACTCAGCCTAAGCAGGAGTAGGGGCGTGATATAATTAATACAGATGCTGAATGGGCTCTCGTTCAAGTTCCTCTATTTAGGAGCAGGATTAGTCGGTATCGCCGGCCTTTTTAGCTTTTTGCTCCGAGGATTCACCAACTCTCCTCATCTCGGTAATTTTATCGTTGCCTCTGTTGCCGGGCTGGCCTTTTTGGGTATTTTGTCCGTATTTAATATATTGTCGGAAAATAGGTTTGCCGCTTTGACCGGTTTTGTGATTTCCGCGCTGGCTTTATCCGCCGGATTCTTTAACAGCAATTTGTGGGTTTCCGGGGCCGGAGCGTTTATCGCTATGGTGGTTTTCTTTTGGGCTTATCAGGAGGTTCGGCAGGATTTGAAAAATAATCTGACGATCCGGTTTTGGAGGGTCGCGCATCGCTCCGCGGGGTATGCCTCCTCCGGGCTGGCAATTTTTTCAATAATGGCGTATCTGTCTTTATTTAATTTCTCTGACCCGGATTCTTTACGAAAAACTTTAGAGGTAGCCATTAAACCATTGGAGCCGATCTTCGCGAGTTATATACCTAATTTCACCATCAGAAGCACCATTACCCAATTGGCTACCGGACTTTTGCCGGATGATATTAAAATTTTGCCGGTAGAATTGAAAAATCAGGCGATTGCCCAAGCGACCGACCGGATAGTGGTACTACTTGGTAATTACGTGAAAACTCCGATCCGGGCCGGTGACCGGATGATTGATATTGTTTATCGGGCGACATTGGGCAAGTTGCTGGATTACTCTCCGATAGCGCGAACCGTAGTAATGATTCTAGTCGGAGTCATTATCTATTTCTTATTGAAATTTTTGCTTATCTTCGCGAACTGGATCAGCGCCGGTATCAGCTATTTACTTTTCGCGGGATTAAAAAGGATCGGATTTTTTGAAATTCAATTGCAGCAGATAGACAAAGAAGTTATAGTTATCAAGTAAAAAGTTTATAAAGTTCGTAAAGTTATAAAGTTGTATGAGTAAAGATTATTACAAAATTTTGGGGGTTGAGAAAACAGCCACCGAAGATGATATAAAAAAGGCTTACCGTAAGCTGGCGCATCAATATCACCCGGACAAAGCCGGGGGGAATGCCGAGAAATTCAAAGAAGTCAGCGAGGCCTACCAAATTTTGTCTAATAAAGATAAGCGAACTCAATATGATCGCTTTGGGCGTGTTTTCGATGGAGCGGGAGGCTCGCCGTTTGGCGGGGGTAATCCTTTCGGGGGTGGGATGGAATTTGGCTTTGGTTTTGATCCGAGTAATCCGGACGAGATGGGTAATATCAGTGATATATTCGAGGCCTTTTTTGAGGGCATGGGCGTTAAGAAGAGGAAGAATTATCACCGGGGGCCGATATTGAGATAATCCAGGAAATTTCTTTGGAGGAGGCGTTCCGGGGCGCCGAAAAAATTATTAAGACCCGATCCTTTTTCGCGTGTGATGCTTGCGCCGGTTTTGGCTATGAAAAAAGCGCGGGTTCCGTAGAATGCTCTACCTGTAGCGGGCGCGGAGAAATAAAAGAATCCCGCAGCACATTTTTTGGAAGTTTTGCTCAAGTGAAAACCTGCCCGAAATGTTTTGGTAGCGGACAGGTTCCAAACAAACCATGTAAGAATTGCGGACAGACCGGAAGAGTTTCGGGCGCGCGTGAAGTGACCATAGAAATAGCTCCCGGAATCAATGATGAGCAGCTGATCAAGATCCCTAGGTCCGGCGAGGCGGGAGAGCGCGGCGCGGAATCGGGAGATTTGTATGTCAGAGTAAAAATTGCTCCGCATAAATTATTCATCCGGAAAGGTGATGACCTGATCATCAAAGCCGAGGCGGATTTAGCCGGTATTTTACTTGGGGAAAAGATAGATATCCCGACTATTGGAGGAAACCGGTTGCGGGTGGAAATCCCGGCTGGCGCGAGTTTGAAGAATTATCTGAAAGTCCCAGGCGAGGGAATGAGCCGGTTTGGCGGCCGAGGCCGCGGCGATCTTTATATTGATCTGGATGTCAGAACTCCTAAAAAAGTAAGCCCGAAAGTTAAAAAGCTTCTTGAGGATCTCCGCGGCGAGTTAAGCTAGTCTGTCATTGCGAGCGAGCGAAGCGAGCGCGGCAATCTAACAATAATATTTTTGTAAGATTGCTTCGACTTACTCGCAATGACCTACTTGAACACTCTCGCGGTCTTCAGATACCACTGATTGACGTTATCAAAGCGATTGGAGGAATAAGCGATCGGGCCGTCCGGAAAACCGCCCAAGTTTTTTGTCGTAGCGTAAATATAATTTGGCGAGTAAAGGAAAGCCGCCGGCTTGGCGTCATTGATGGTTTTCTGGATCTTGGATAACGCCTGATTTCGCGCTGATTCATCCAGAGTTTGCCGCACGGATTCCAGCAGGGTGTCCACGTTCTTGTCGTTAAAAAGCGCGAGATTTAGCCCGGGATCGAATCTTTGGGAGGAATGCCAGAAGGAAAATACATCCGCGTTCTGGTTTAAGGTGTTTCCGAAGAGGATCATTTGATAGTTGCGCGGTTTTATGATTCCACCGATTATATCGGCGGATTTTAAGACAGCCGGATTTATCCTGACGCCGATTTTGGACCAGTCATTTTTTAGTTTGTCGGCCGTAGCCGCGAGAAAACTAACATCCGGAACAACTAGGTCGAACTCCAGGGCAACTTTGGTTTTTTGGATAAGTTTTTCCCGGATGCCTTTTTCATTTAATTTCCAGCCGGCTTTGTCCAGAGTAGTGGAAGCTTTTTCTAATGAAAATTCCTCTCCGGCATAGACACTCGCGTCATAACCGAGAGTGTTTTGAGGGATCGGTCCGAATGACGGTTCGCTATGGCCGGACATCAGATCGCTAACCAAACCGGCGCGGTCAGTGGCGAGATTCAGAGCTATTCGGACATCTTTTTCTTTTAGCGCCAGGCTGGTATTCGGATTGAGGAAGACCGCGTAGTACCGGGATCGGGGCGTCTCAAAATTGTTATGACTAATTCGCAATGCTTCCAGATCGCCGGGCTCCAGACTGCCCAATCCGTCTATAGATTTGGTATTGAACGCGGCAATGGCGTCTTTTTTGCTGGCGAAGAAACGGACGGAGATATTTTTAATATAAGCGAGTTTGCCGGCGTAATGTTTGTTAGCGGTCAGGTAATAACGCTCAATAAAGCCGTCGGAACGTTTTTCGTAACTGATAAAGCGGTAGGGGCCGCTGCCGACGGGTTTAAGACTGAATTCCGAAAGGCGGAAATTTTGCGGCGGAATATTCTCAAACACGTGCTTTGGGGCGATTCGGAGCGATCGCAAATTTTGCAAAAAGAACGCGTAAGTGTTTTTCAAAGAGAGGCGCAGTTCCCGCTCGCTCAACCGTTCCATGGTAACGCCTTGCCAGGTCGCTAGAAGCGGGGAGCGGGAATCCGGGTCCTGGACGGTGCTGATGGTGAAAATTACATCATCGGAAGTGATCGGTGTTCCGTCGCTCCATTTAATGTCCGGTTTCAAAGTGATGGTCCAGGTTTTTTGTTCCGCGTCGGCTTGATATTTTTCCGTGAGGTCCAATAAGCCGGCGAATAGCAAAGTTATCAGATCCCGGTCCGCGTCATTTTCTCCGGCGATTAGCGGATTGATCGCGACCGGCTGACCAACCACGCCCTCAACATAATTACCGCCTTCTACCGGTGTGGCTTCGGTATTTTGGTAGTACAAAATGAATGCCAGCGTGATTCCGGAAACCAAAAACACCACCGAAGCTCCAATGAAGATTCCTCGTTCTTTTATCGAAAAGGACCTATAAAGCTGTATGAGTTTATAAAACAAGGTTCAGCAAAGCGAGTCCGCCGAAAGCGAAAGCTAGGACGATAGTGGCCGCGAAAATAGTTTTTTCCAGTCCGCGGCGCGTTTGATAGAAGCCGTCGCCACCGGAACCGCCAAAGATGCCTAAACCGCCGGCCGAAGCCCGCTCCTGTAGCAAGATTAAAATGATTAGAACGATAGAAACAACAACCTGGGCGATAGAAATTATGTCCATTATTTTAGAATTTTTGTTACGTAGCTGATTGTGGCGTTAACTGCTCCGATTACGACGGTCGCGAGAATTAACGGAATGAACCCATTTATTGTAATGCCTTCCGAATAGATGTCAACCAGATAAATTAAGATTCCATTGAGAACAAATGGGCCTATTCCGAGCGTTAACCAAAGTAATGGCTTTAAAATGATGCGGACGGCGGGCAGAATTAGAGAGTTGGCGAGCGTGAACAAGGCGATCACGGTAAGCAGGCCGAATAAGTCATCAATGACAACGAAGCCGCCAATTAGGCGTTCGGCGGCCATCAGAGCCAACCAGTTAGAAATTAAACCGACCACTATCCTAACAATCATTTTTATATTATAGCACGAGGCTATGTCAGGGGTGGTGCCAACCTGCCTGCCGGTGGGCAGGGCTATTGGACCATTACGGGGGGTTGACAAATGGTGCGTCCTAGTATATAATATTAAGGTAGCTAAGCAGAGGCAAGGACCATTTTTGCGGCAGGGGAATTGTGACCATCGTACAGTTCCGGGGACTGTGGCGCCACTGAGACGTATAGATTCTCAGAGGAGGTCGACCGAAAACCCGCGCAGGCGAGGAGGCCTGCTTCAACCCCCAGCGCTTAGCGTACCCACCAGGACATCCTGGTGGTTTTTTTATTTAGGAATAAATTTTCGGGCGCGGACCTGGCGGTGGTAATTTATTACGAACCAATGAGTCTGATAGATAGCTCGTTCGATCAACTCCTGGAGTTCTTTCGGGGCTTTTGCCATTCCGATTACTTTTCTTTGCGGTTTGGCATAAGAGAGAAGTTTAATGTTGGAAGCTCCGACGCTACCGGTCGGAGAGCCGACTTTTGACGTCGGCTTTGAATGTTTAAGGTGGAAGGCGTCCAAGACGCGTTTCGCCGCTCGGTATTGCGTAATTCCGCCGTCGATTATGATCAGATCCGGATATGGCCATTCGGGGTGGTTTAGGCGGCGAGACAATATTTCCCCGATCATTTTTGGATCGTCTCGGGTTGGAGCGCTTTTTATTTTGAATTTCCTCCACTGATTTTTGTCCGCCACCCACTCGTCGTTAGCTCCGACGCTACCGGTCGGAGAGCCGACTTTTGACGTCGGCTTCGTTAGTTGTCCGCTGTTCCTTGTTAATGTAGTCATCGCCCCCACCGCTTCTTTTCCGGCAAAGTTGGAGTTGTCGTAACATTCAATACGTTGGAGGTTCGGCATGTTCGAATTGTTCGAGGTGTAATCTGTTTCGATAAAATCACGATGCTCAAAGATCTTCTCAAGCGCCCAGCGCTCTTTTTCATCGGCAGCGTTTTTTAGTGTTTTCTTTCCCGACAAGATGGTCTTGATTGCTCGAATATTTTTAGAATAACGCGAAAGTTGCGAAGCGGTATGCGAATCATGCGAACTGTTGGCATAATTCGCAATGCCCTTTTCATCGTTCGCATTATTTTTTTTGCAACATATTCCCAGACATTTCCCAATTTGCGCGTTCAAACAATCCCGCAAATGGGAATGCCCCGACAGGCTTGCCTTGCCGTAGCCTTGGCGGAGGCAGGTGCAGTAGGGGAATTGTCGGCGGAGAATTTTCATCACGACACGCAAAGAGCCGCCGTCGGTGAAAGGGCCAATGCGAGAATGACGAATTACGAACGATGAATTAAGGGTTTTTTGCTTAATTCCTGATTCATTATTCATTATTCTTCTAGGTCTTTCATGGCCAATATAGATTTTCGGAAAAATGTCATTGGTAAAGTAAACGTAAAAGTAAGATTTGTCGTCCATCCACAAAACGTTGTATTTCGGTTTCAGAGATTTGATCAGCCGGGATTCCTCTATCAGAGCTTCAATGTCGGAACGCAAAACCGTGTATTCTAAATTGTCCGCTTCTTTATGAAGGGATTGGGTTTTCAAGTCAGTGGCTTTCAGGTAGGACTTCAGCCGATTTTTGAGGTTAGAGGCCTTTCCTATATATAGGACATCCTTGCTTTGCCGGAAGATATAGACTCCCGAATCGCCCGGCGCCCCCTTAATTTTTTGAATAACTCCCGTATTCATAGCGAGCAGATTATAATATATGTAATAAAAAACCGCCAATGAGGCGGGTTTTTTGTTTACGCTTTTTTCACTATCACCAAGCGGAAGAGGGTTTCCTTGCCGTTAATTTCCGGCTTAACAAGACTGATATCTTCCCAGCGTCCGTCGGTGAAAAGTTCCATTATTTCCGGCCAAAGGAAATTTAGGTAATACATCACGAATTCCGGTTTAATAAATCGATTCCGGACTTTCATTACCGCATCGAAAGCGAAATAGGGCCAAGCGGAAAGGTGATACCACTTCGGGCGTTCGGCGGTCGCGAAGACAAAGATCCCGCCGGGTCGCAGAATTGAATGCGCGATATCCACGAATTCTTTGTGGCGATTTTTTTCAATATGCCCCAAGGCGCCAAAGCAAGTCACGAGGTCATAGCCGCGCAGGAACTGAATATCAAAAATGTCTTTGCAAACGAAGCGCACCTCCGGCTTAGCTACGTCCGTGAACTTCTTTTTTGCTTCTGCCAGCATCGGTTCGCTCCAATCAATACCGACGATTTCCTTTTTCACGATTGGGATTAGTCCTTCGATCACCGCGCCCGTTCCGGTGCAGAGGTCGATCGCGTAGTCAAAAGTCCCATCGCCTCTTCTTTCGGCCATTTCCCTAGCCACATAAGCCAGAACCTCTGCTGATGCTTCAATTACTGCTTTCGAGGTCAAAAACGGCGTGTAATCAAACTTCGGCGCCAATTGATCGTATCCTGCTTTAGTTGAAGAAAGTCCTTGCTTGATCAGCTCGCGCAGGCTTGGACCTTTCGCGTGGAACATCTCGCCTCCTTTTTTTCTAGCCGTTTCAAATTTCTAACCAGAGCTTATCACTCGGAATATAAAATGGAAAGTTGACCCTCCTACATTATCGGGTTATAGTATCTCGTACCTTTACATCATTAAGAGGTGGCTACCATGTTGTCGCTGGATGATCAGAAAACTTTCGAAGAGGGATTTCTTTCGGAGATCGACTCTCTTTCACATGACGACCCGGGCGATGTCCGGAAAAATGTTCTTTTGCGGTATGACGAAAAAAGATGGCGCGAATCGGTAGTTGAGCCGGAAAATACCCTTCAAATATTCATTACGGACCGATGCAATCTCCGGTGTCCGGAATGTTTTTACGGGCAATGGCTGGGCGCGTTTGAGATGGACTTGGAAACTTACAAAGCTCACGTTCTGAAATATGCCGGACAGGTGAAAAAGATCACATTGCTGGGCGGCGAGCCGACGCTTCACAAGAAGCTCGCGGAGATCGTCCGTTTTAACGCCGGTCTTGGATTTAAGACGACTGTTTACACGAACGGTGTCCGCATTGACCGCCTGAATGAGATCTGCGCGAATCCCGATCTTGCCGAGATGGTTTCTATCCGGATCGGCGTTCACGGTCTGACGATCAGTGAAAAGCCTCTCCGGGAAGTTCCGAAAACCGATCTTCCGGTGACCGTAGTTTATATGGCCGCCGAGTACAACAAGCATGAGATTATGGCCGCCGCGCATTTTGCCGAAGAAAATTTTAACTGCCAGGGATTTTTCATCTCCAGTATCCGGGAGATTGAAAAGACGGGGGATTACTGGCTGGATACGCCAAAAACTATTCCGATCAGTAATTACGCCGGTATCGTTCAAGGTTTCGTTTCCCATTACCGTGGCGGCATTCCGAAGCTGCACCTTTCCACCCGAGGAGTGATCGTTACCGGACAACAGGATTTTTCCAAAGTTACCCGTTGCCGGTTTGGCAGTATCTTACGGGATGGAAGCAAGATCGTCGCGCCGTTTGATATTTCTATCAATCGTGCGAGCCCCGAACTTGCTTTTGATAAACAGGAATGTCTGCGGCACACCAAATGTGTTCTGCAGAAAATCGTTCTTCAACGGATTTAGACCCCGCAACCGCCCTTATGGCGGTTTTTTCTTTTGATTTTTGCCGTAATTCTTGGTATTGTATAAGTCGTTAGCTCCGACGCTATCGGTCGGAGAGCCGACCCCCCGTCGGCTTCGTCAGTTTCTCATGGAGGCGTGGGTTGAGAGCAGTAGCGCTCAACGGGCTACAAAGGTAGCCCTGGCAGACACGACTCCTCTGATTTATGATCGAGGCTCTGCCAAGAAAACTAAAAATAAATGGAGGCGTGGCTGAGCGGTCTAAAGCAGCATCCTGCTAAGATGTTGATCGGGAAACCGATCCGAAGGTTCGAATCCTTCCGCCTCCGCAGATTACATTAAGTATCGAGTAACCGAGAAGCTCAAACCTATTTGTTAATTAAAAAAATAAAAATTATGAAGAAATCAACGATCCTGCTATTAGCCGCTCTAATATTTGTATTAGGAGCTTATATATTCGATTCTTATAAAACTTCAAATATTAGAAACTTAATTTATTTACCATCAAAAGAAATCAGAGTTGACGAACGACTCGGCGCGGTATCTCTTTCGGGGTCGTGGATACCAGAGGGTGATCTTAAGAATCATTTCTTTGGAGAGAAAGAGGTAAATACGACAGAGATACAATGCTACAAGAGGTCTATGACGTGCGCTGAAACAAGAGGTGTTATTACATATCTTGACTCCGGTTCTCAAAAATATGGTTTTTATGTTCTTGGTTTTGAGTATGAAATAAAAGAATGGACAGAAAACTATCTTCGGGCTGAATATAATGGAATAGGACGAAACTTTTTTGTGACGATTAATTTGAAGAATCTAACTGCCTCCATTGATATAAAAGACAACCAAGATAGTTCTACGGCCTCCGCTTACACAGATACGGCCGTTCTTGGAAAGTAGTTGCATAATCTATGCTGGAGACCATTTTTATCTTTTTGGATTCACTTCTTCGATTTATTCAGGACAACATTATAACGTCTTTTGTTTCCTCATTTTTTATTGTGGTTGGCGGCGCGGCGCCGATTGCTATTTTGATATATTTGTTTTCTAAAAAAGAAAAGACGAGGTTGCGGGCTCATGCTGAGGAAATAAAAAAGACGCTTCCGTGGCAAGAGCAATTGCTCAAAAAAATGCTTGAAGTTATCGAGGGATCTATCAGCCCTCAAAACCTCGAAAAGAATCTTGATAATTTACAAAAATATATTGAAGCTCAGAATATGGTTGAGGAGAATAAGAAATTTATAAAATATGCTGAAAAATATGATTTCACTTCAGCCGTGGCGCATGTTCTCAGAATGAGCAACTATATGCCGAAGAGCCTAGATGAGCACAAAGAAATTTCCAAGAGTCTTCCCGGTTCGTTTTCTAGCGACACCTAATCCAGATAATTCATTGGACACCGAACCAATCTTAAAATGGTCGCTCTTGGTTTGACCGAGACACCTAAATCTGAAGGCTAGAATGAGGCCCAAGAAAGCCTTATAATGCTTGCATCGGGTTGGTTCTAGACCGACACTGCCCGTATTACTGGAAAAAAGATACCGCCTTGTGCGGTATTTTGTTTTCCAGAATAATTTACGGAAAGCGGCGGATTCGAACCGAGCAGTACCCCGTCCAGGAAGGATTCGGAAACCGAAGGTGTCCGACTGGGGGTCGGGGTACTGCGAATGGTTCGGCGAGGCTTGGGGTCATCCGGCACAAGCCGAAGCGTAAATCCAATTTCCGCCTCCGTAATCTGTTATACTGGGAAAATGTCTGAATGCATTAAAAAACTTTATAGCGGTAGGATCGGGAGAAAATATTATTTTCTGGGGCTTTTGGCGTTGGGATTAATTTTTGGAGGCGTGTCGGCAATGTTCGCGTTTAATGGGCCGCACCGGATGAATATCTTTACTTTGTTGATTAACGCCGCGGGAGCGTTGTTTGTTTTTGCTTTGCACGTCCGCCGATGGCATGATTTTGGCCAAAGCGGTTGGTGGTCGCTGGTTTTGTTGATTCCCATGGTTAATTTTTTTGTTGAACTGTATCTGATCTTCGCGAGAGGCAATGAAGGGAAAAACTAATTTGGCGAACCGCTTCCGTCAAACATTTCTTTTTTAGACGCCATTCTCAATGGCGCGTTGCGTAAGAAGTAGTTTTTAAGTTAATCTTATTTTGGCAATTTTAGGAGTTGAGGATGCGGGATCCGAAGATCGAGATCGGACCGGACGAACTTGCTTGGGATGGCAATTGGATCCAGTGCTGGAGGCGGCCGTTCCGCAGTAAAAAAACGGGTGTCCCCGGAATTTGGGAAATTATCAAACGAAAACGGCCGATCAATGTTGTGTCGGTAGCCCCGGTTACCGCTGACGGTAAACTTATCCTGACGAAGATCTTCCGCATTCCTTCTGCCGGCTGGATCATTGATCTCTGCGCCGGATTGACTGACGGTCCGGAAGAAAAATTTGAGGATGCCGCCAGGCGAGAGATGCTGGAAGAGTTGGGGTATGCCGCTGAAACGCTTGAGCTTGCTTGTTGCGGCTCTTATAATCCGGGACTTTGGAATGATGACATTGCCATTTTTATCGGTTGGAATGCTAAAAAAATTCAGGAGCCGCAGTTGGAGGATTCCGAAGACATTGAGGCGGTGGAAGTTCCTATCGCGACCGCCCGGGAATTTTTGAAGAAAGAAAGCGGGGACGCGAAGATTGATGTGAAAGTCTGGTCCGCCCTTTATTTCATCGAGTCTATAATGAAAGAACGAACCGGGAAATAGTCCCGGTTTTTGATTTTTTAGTTATTTTTGTTAAGCTCCCAATAGAACTTTCCAAGGCTAGAAAATGAAAAGCGAATCCTGGCGTAAATGGGTAACGGATATTACTCTGGATCTGCCGGCTGGTAATTCGATTGATGACGCAATAGGTGAAATGGTCAAGATTGCCTGGTATGAAAATATTCGTGTTCATGCCGAGATTAACGACATTTGGATCTCCGTTGGCCCCGACGATTCAAAAGCTGCGATTATCGATCTTTATCATCAGGCGCGCAAAGATCGGGATGAATCGGAAAAAAAGAAAGCGAATCAGCCCAAACTTGAATACAACCGGACGGTGGTTTATCGGGACAAGGAAGTTGAAGTGGTCGTCATTGTCTGGCCGCCTCACTCCAAAAGCCCCATTCACGATCACGGGAAATCCTACGGCACCACCTTTGTAGTCAAGGGATATATTTATGAGGAATCATGGGACAAGGCTACCGGGAAAATTTATTCCCACAGGCGATTTGGTCCGACGATGGAATTACGCGAAACGCCCTACCATATCCACCGGATCGGTAACGGGACTGATGAAATTGCCGTTACTCTGCATATTTATTCGCCGCCGCTGAAGATGAAGTTTTACACTGAAAAGCAGATGTTCGGTCCGGAGAAGAAGTAAATCAAAGCCCCGCTTGCAAACGGGGCTTTTTATTGGCGTGGCATAGTTTCGTCATTGCGGGTCCCGCACCGCGGGGCGCGGCAATCCTACATTAATGTTAGATTGCTTCGATTACTCGCAATGACAGAGGGCTATTCATTTTTTTTAAAAACGTGGTAATATAGCGGCAGTTAGTCGGTTCTTTGAAATCTTCAAACCAAAAGAGGAGGCTTCCATGTTCGCGGAAAGACTGGTGTTTCTTGTGGTAACGGCAATCGCCATTTGGTTTTTTGCTTCCGGCATCTTGCCGAAACTGAAACTGATCTGGCGCGCCAAGTCGCTCAAGGTTTCTCGTTTTTCCGATTTGAAAAAAAGAACGTGGCGATTGATGTGGGAAGTTTTGCTGCAGGGCGGCGTCATCAGGGCTCGTCCGTTGGTGGGCGTGATGCACGCGTTTGTGTTTTGGGGATTCATCGCTTTTTCGGTGGAAACTCTGAATCATTTCACGAAATTTTTCGGTTGGGCATTTTTGCCGGCCGATAACGCCTATCGAACCGTTTTTCTGGTGGCGACCGCGTTGTTCACGCTAGTCGGGATCACTGCTTTGGCGATTCGGAGATTTATTTTCCGTCCCAAGGCGCTTGGCGAGAAGCTGTCATATTCATCCGGCGTAGTGGCGTTTTTCATTATCACGCTGATGATTACCTTCCTGCTCGGTTTCCGCCTTCCGGAAAATTCTCCGGAGGGGCGGATCAACTGGTGGGTTCACTCGTTGATGATTCTGGGGTTTCTGGCGTTGATCCCGCGTTCCAAACATCTGCATATCGTTTTGGGACCGTTCAGCGTGTTCCTGAAATCCCTTGAAATTGCCAACGTTCCCGAATTGGACTTCGAAAAGGAAGAGTTCGGGTTGGTAAAGCATGCCGATCTGGACTGGAAGAACGCATTGGACGCGTTCAGTTGCGTTGAGTGCGGCCGTTGTCAGGATCGTTGCCCGGCGTTTGTGACCGGA
>CAYHBX010000022.1:0-13399 GCA_964355005.1 uncultured Candidatus Saccharibacteria bacterium
GGATGTCATTTTCAAATTCTGATTTAATTGCCGCTACCGCTCGATCAGCTTCAGCCCTCTTTACCGCCAAACAAATTGTATGCTCCGAAGAAGCCTGGGCGATTAAGACTACGTTGGCTCTCGCTTCAGCCACGGCCCGGAAAACTCGTTCCGCGGTTCCCGGCATTCCGGCCAAGTCGGTTCCTCCCACCGTCAAAAGACTCATCCCGTCGATTGAAGAAATGTTCTTTACAGAACCCCCACCAACAACTGACGACTCACGACTGATAACTGTCCCCGGATGTTTTGGGTTAAAAGTATTCTTTATCAGAACCGGAATTCCTTTTTTAATCGCCGGCACCATCGTAGCCGGATGGATAACTTTAGCGCCGAAATAAGCCATTTCAAATGCCTCCTCGTAACTTATCTGCGGCAACGTACTCGCGGCTTTCACGATTCGCGGATCGGCGGTCATTACACCATCAGCGTCAGTCCAAATTTCTATCACGTCGGCTCCCAACGCTGCGCCAAAAATAGAAGCAGAGTAGTCTGATCCTCCTCTTCCGAGAGTGGTAGTTTTGTTCGCATGATTCGCGCCGATGAATCCCGTTACGACTGGAAGTTTATTTATTTTCTTAAAATAATTTCTAATTTTCGCATTAGTGCTAACGAAATCCACGGCGGCGTTTTGAAAATTAGAATCGGTCTTCACTAATTCGCGAGCATCCACCGCTATAGCATAATGCGAATCGGAATTCCCATGCGAATTACGCGAACTGTTAGCATGATTCGCATATCTTTTCGCTAATTTCGCGTTATGTCTATTCAAATACGCGGCGACTAGATTGGCGGATAATCGCTCCCCGAAGCTAGCCACCAAGTCCAACGCCATCGGCGAGGCATCGCCCAGCAATTTTATTCCTTTTATCACTCCCTCCAGCTCGGCCAACAGATCGGTCGGTGCGGCCACTTTTAATTCTTTGGCGGCAGTTGAATGTTTCTCTTTAACAAAATCAAAATCCAGAGCAAGCAGTTTATCAGTGACGCCCTGCATCGCGGAAACCACCACGGCAACACCATAATGCGAACCGGAATTCCCATGCGAATTACGCGAACTGTTCGCATGATTCGAATACTTGTTAAGACTATTCGCATTATCCAATACGATTTTGGCAACATTTTTAATCCGCTCGGCCGAGCCGACGGAGGAACCACCAAATTTCATTACTCTTGTGATTTTCATAACGGATTAATTATACAGGATGATAGAACGGCACGACAGATTGACTTTTGAAAAAAATTTTGATAAAATCTTGATAGTTAAAGCTCCCTTAAAACTGGTAATAGGAGAAAGCCGGTGAACACCCGCAAAGGACCCATGTCGTTGGCCGATCAATTGCTGAAACGTTCTACTCATAGCCGGTTTCAGGTCACGGCAGTTATCTTTGATAATCGTGGAATTTTTGCCTGGGGTTGGAATCACGCGAAACAGCACGCCGAGATTCACGCGATCAAAAGATCTAACCGCCGTCGGCTGCTTGGCGCCACTATGATAGTTCTGGGACGCAAAAAACAGAGCGGGAACTCCCTGATGACCAGGCCCTGCCCTGATTGCGAAAAACATATCATCGCCGCCGGTATCGCCGCCGTTTACCATTCCACTTACAATCCCGCTGATCCGAAAACTTATAATTTCACTAAACTCGTCCCACAATTAGCCACCCCGCGCGCCTAGCGCGGGTTTTATTGTGTTGCCCTCCGATGCGGGAGGAGGGTGTGAAATGCCGTCGGCGGAGCCGACACTTCTCACAACAAACTCCCCAGATTCCCCGGCCTTATGGCCGGGGAGAGTTTTATTTTACAAGCCGTAAAAAATTCCGCTTTCCTGCTTGCAATATTACCTCTCCGGAAATTTGAATCACTTCGTTCGGATCGGTTTTTTTCTGATCATTAATTTTCACGCCACCCTGCTCAATCAAACGCCGCGCCTCGCCCTTACTGGTAGTCATCCCCGTTTCCATCAATAAATCCACCAACATATAACTTTGAACTTTTAACTTTAAACTTTTAACTTCTGATGGCCGGCCGCCCTCCGAAACTACCCGGATAAATTCCTGCTCGGCTTTTTCTGCTTCTTTCTCTCCGTGATACTGGCTAACTATCAATTTCGCCAGCCGCAATTTCGCCTCACGCGGGTCGGGCAAAGTTCTCTCCTGATCGGTGCAGAGTTTGTAATATTGCTCGATCAACTTGTCAGGAATGGACATCACTTTACCGAACATCATCTCCGGCGCTTCAGTGATGCCGATATAATTTCCCAGAGATTTAGACATTTTCTTTTCGCCGTCAGTGCCAACCAACAATGGAATAGTGATCACGTCCTGCTCCGGCAATCCCATGTGGCGCTGCAGATCGCGGCCGGTCAACATATTAAACCGCTGATCGGTGCCGCCGACTTCCACGTCGGCCTTAATTACCACAGAGTCATAGGCCTGCATCATCGGGTAGACTTGTTCATGGGAATAAACCTCCACGCCTTCTTTGATACGCTTAGCAAAATCATCCCGTTCTAAAATTCGTTGCGTAGTAAATTTTCCCATCAGACTAAGGACTTCTGCGAACTTCATCTTCTTAAACCACTTACTATTGTATTGCACTTCCGTCTTACGCAAATTCAAAATCTTCCCGACCTGTTTGAAATAGGTTTTCGCGTTCACTTTAATTTCCTTATCAGTCAACGAAGGGCGGGTTTTGGAACGCCCGGATGGATCGCCGATTTTGGCGGTATAGTCACCGATTATCAAAACCACCCGGTGACCGGCATCCTGAAATTCCTTCAGTTTTCGCAAAACCACGGCATGGCCGAGATGGAGATCCGGCGCGGTCGGATCGGCTCCAAATTTAATTCGCAACTTTTTTCCGGAATTCAAAGCCGCCTGAAGATGCTCTTTCACGATCACGTCCTCTATCCCCCGAGTTAAAATATTTTCACTCATTGCTTATAAGTTTATAGTAATTTAAATCAACAAAAAAGCCCCGCGATTTTGCGGGGCGGGCTCACGATTAAAAGGAATTTCCTCTGCGGTCGCGGTATCTGCCAAACCAGGAAACCGCGAGGTAGCCGTTCAGAAGCAAAAACAGGGCATCAAAGACGTTGCCGAAAAGTATTCCGACAACATTACTGACCGCTAAGCATGCCCAGCCCGCGACAACTACCAGACACATATTCGCGCTCAACTCTACTCTACCGTCCACCAACCAAGAAGCCAAAGAGAAAACGAGAAGAGCAAGTCCGACAAGCACCGCGATCCCGCCGAGCGTCAGCAACATACGCGGCTCCTTTCAAAAAGAACAACTGCGAATATCCTAACTAATTGGAGGATAAATGAAAAGCCCCCGCCACAACTTCATAGCTGTCGGCGGGGGCTGAAAATGATTCACTTTGTTTTGTTGAGTTTTTGGATGTAAACCGTCTTCAAAACTTTTTTCGCTTTATCGGCGACAACGAACGTCAGTCCGACGTACTCGTCGTTCAGGTAAATGGACTTTTCTCCGTGCTTCCGGGTCATTTCCTTCAGGGACATCGGAATAATTCGCGCCCGGCGGAAAGTGGATCTTAGCGTCTTCGCGTAATCACTGAAATCCGGGAAACCAGCGGCGAGGTCCGGCGGACCGTTCACCTGAAAGTAGCGCTCCACGAATCTCTGCCAGGCATGCTCGGACACTGCCACGTCTCCGACCTGCTGATTATCTATCGTCAGCGTTTTGCTGACATAATCCAGGATCTCCGTTAGAAACTGGCTGTAAACTTCCCGTTTTTGCCGGATGGATTCCTCTTGCGCCACTCTCAACGATTGTCGGCGGGTAGAATACCGGCAAGGCTCGGCGGCGGGAACAGCGGTTCGTCTTTTGGCGTTGGCATTCGCTACCGCCTCATCTCGTAATTTGGGCAAGGCATCCCGGATCGCCGCAATCAGCTTATCGCCATCAAATGGCTCAACGGGCACCCCTGCAGCGCCAACGAAAACTCTGATGACCGGCTGGAGCGGAAACTGCTCTCTCAAAATCATAAGGCTCTTTTTTTCCGCCATGCTAAGCATGGCATCATAAAAGTTACAGTCGGCTGGCCGGAACATCCTCTCCGCCTCCGGATGATGAGCTGCAATGTAAACAAAAACCTTTAGCTCCTCGGGATCGAAAGAGTTTAGGAATTCCCGACGGAATCGCCAATGTTTCAGACTCTTCGCCTCGGACACTTTTCCTCCTCTCGTGATAAATGTCCGGCTCTCAAACCCCGCGATGGGATCTGAACAAGCCGGCTTTCAAGGTACAGCCAGGGTATTATATCATACTTAGAATAAAAATGCAATAGATGGACCATCCAACAAAAACAGCCCGTTAGGGCTACTTTTGTACTTAGAACTTTATAACTGCTGCCTACTTGCTCTTGGGCTTGATAATCTCGTCTACCACGCCGTAAGCTTTCGCTTCCTCCGAAGTCATAAAATAATCTCGGTCAGTGTCCTTATCTATCTTCACCATCGGCTGGCCGGTGTGTTTGACCAATATCTGATTCAACCGATCTTTGATCTTCAAAATGTGTTTGGCCGCGATCTCCACTTCCACTGCCTGCCCTTCGGCGCCGCCCATCACCTGATGCAGCATGATCTCCGCGTTCGGCAAAGCAATGCGTTTTCCTTTTTTACCGGCCGCCAGCAAAACCGCCCCCATGGAAGCCGCCATGCCAACGCAAATCGTGGAAACGTCCGGCTTTACATACTGCATCGTATCGTAAATCGCCAGACCGGCAGTCACCGAACCGCCTGGGCTGTTGATATAAAGTTTAATGTCCTTTTTCGGATCTTCGTGTTCCAAATGCAAAAGCTGAGCGATGATCACGTTCGCCAAACCGTCGTTAATTGGTCCGCCTAAAAAGATTATCCGCTCTTTCAGCAAACGGGAGTAAATATCATAAACGCGCTCCCCGCCGGGAACCCGTTCAATGACAGTTGGAATTAAATACTCATTTTTAATTTCGTTTTGTTTGTTAGCCATAATCGTTAAATTTCTAATTTTTAATTACTAATTTCTAATAAATTCCCAATGACCAATTTTAGAAATTAGAAATTAGTCATTAGTAATTGCTTTTTGGAAAATTTATTGCTTTTCCAAAAAGCCGTAAACCTTCTCATTCAAAACCATACCGTAATTATAACCTTGATCACCCTCCTCGCCTACTTCCTCGGGTTTCGGCTGAAGATTCTCGGTCTGGGAAAGTTTATAGATCACCAGATTCGTCAGAACATTCCTTTTGGCGCGCTCCCGCAACTCTTTCGCAATCTCTTCTTCTTTTTTGCCGGACGCCTTTAGGATCGGACCAAATTGCTTGCTGATATTTATGTAAGTCTTCTCAACCATCACTTCCGGAAGATCTACTTCAGAGGCCTTAATGATCTCGTCCAACATTTTCAGCCTCAAGCGGTCCCGCTCTTTGAATTGCTTTTCCATCAAAATTCCCTCACTGACGTTCTTTTTTAATTCCTCAAAATTCTGGAACTTGCCAACCTTCTTAGCGAACTCATCATCTAATTCGGGAACCTTATCGCCTTCTTTGCGGGATTGTCGGAGCCATTCTAAAGTTTTGTCCAGTTCTCCATCTTCAATCTTAACTTCTTTTTTCTCGCCCAGTACCTTGTGGGCGATCTTTTTATAATTTCCCAATTTAATTTCCGGGAACAAAGTCAGCGTGGCTTTATATTTGATACCCAATTCCGCGTCTTCCACCTCCACTTTCGGCGCGTCAATTATAACCCACTCATTATCTTTGGTGACCTCATCCAAACTCCACCGGATGGCGTTTTGGGCAGCTTGGTTGAACACCGCTTCTTTATCAACAGCCGCGTCGGCCATTTCTTTCGGAGCCGCGCCCGGGCGGAAACCCTTCAAATGCACATTAGCCAGTGCCTTTTCATAAACAGTTTGGTAATACGGCAAAAATTCCTTCTGATCTAAGGAAACTTCCAGTTGAATCTGCGAACCCGGCAATTTTTTAAAATTTGATTTCATTGATACTTCTTATTGTTTTATTCGCAATATTAAATCTTTAATTGGTATTATTCGCGATTACTCCTTAAGAACTCCCCCTCTGTTTTATTCAAAGGGGGGTCGGGTGACATCTCTGAGGCCGCAGATTACTCTACGGATCTCCTCTTCAAACTCCCGAACGAATAACTTGTGGCCTTCGCAAAGCGGGATGTGACTCTCACTAATTACTACCAACGGAGGCCGTGCATCTTCTAGATCTTTGCGGCCATACGCTTGGCAAACTACGCAAGCCTCCGGAATTCCTGCCTCCTCCTCGGGAATGATCTCATCGTAATGGTCATATCGCCGAATATGGAACTGGACATCCGGGGTCTGTTCGCGATCCAGGAATTTTCGAATCGCTTTCGCCGCTCCGGTAATTCCGTAATCCTCCATTGCAAGCCTGCTCAACTTCAACAGCTTTGCTAGGAAAACAGCGATGGCTAAACCAACCGCCAGCCAGACAACAGAAACCAGCAACACCGATCCCCAGAGGGACATACGGCCTCCTATCTTCTTGTGAGGTGCTAAAGAACAAAGGAATTATATCAATAAAAATGCGAAAAAGCAAGAAACTAATGCGAAAAATGCCAATATGCGAATTATGCGAACAAACTATCTGGTTCGCGTAATTCGCATGAATTAGTTTCGCATTATTTTATCTACAGCAACGGAACGATCAACAACGCGACAATGCTAATGACTTTGATCAATGGGTTAATAGCCGGGCCGGCGGTGTCCTTATAGGGGTCGCCGACGGTGTCGCCGGTAACGGCGGCTTTGTGCCAGTCTGTGCCTTTGGCGCCCGCGCCTTCAATATATTTCTTGGCGTTATCCCAAGCGGCGCCACCGGAAGTCATAGACAGAGCAACGAACAAACCGGAAACGATCGCGCCAATCAGCAAACCGCCCAACGCTTCCGGACCCAACAGAAAACCAACCAGCAAAACGGCGGCGATAGGTAAAATTGCCGGAACGATCATCTTGCTCAAAGCGGCTTTAGTAACGATATCTACGGCTCGCGCGTAATCAGGCTTAGCCGTCCGGTCCATGATCCCCGGGATTTCCCGGAACTGGCGACGGATCTCCTCAACAACAGCGCCCGCGGCTTCACCAACCGCGCGCATCGCGATAGAACCGAACAAAAACGGAATGGCCGCTCCTAAAAATAATCCGACAACAACATAGGGATTCTGCAATTCAAAAGAAATGGTTTTCGCCACCGAGGAAAGCTCTTCAACGTAACCCGCGAACAGTACCAGCGCCGCCAGACCGGCGGAAGCAATAGCATATCCCTTAGTAACGGCTTTCGTGGTATTTCCTACGGCATCCAGGGCATCGGTAATTTCCCGAACTTCTTTCGGGGCGCCGGACATTTCAGCAATACCACCGGCGTTATCAGTAATAGGCCCGAAAGAATCAATGGCGACAACAATTCCGGCAACCGACAGCATAGCGGTCGCGGCCAGCGCGATCCCATAGAGTCCCGCCAACGAGAATGCGGCCAAAATGCCGCCCACGATGATTAGAATCGGCAAAGCGGTAGATTCCATTCCCACTGACAGACCCATAATAATGTTCGTGCCGTGTCCGGATCGGGAAGCTTCCGCGATCGATCTGACCGGACGATAAGTCTTAGCAGTGTAATAGTCGGTTACCACCACCATCAGAATAGTAACTACTAAACCAACAACGGTCGCCAAGAAAATATTCAGCGAATTCTCCGGGAAATAGACAGTGGAGGCCCAATAGAACAGGCCGGCAGAAATGATCAGCGCCGCGATCAATGATTTATAAAGAGCGCCCATGATGGATTTATTTTTTCCAAGCCGGGCAAACAATCCTCCTACAATAGAAGCGACGATAGCCAAGCCTCCGAGAACCAACGGAAAAGCAAGCTGTCCTCCGGTCAAAGTGATCGATCCAATCAAAATGGCGGCAGTCAAAGTGACCGCGTAAGTTTCAAAAAGATCGGCGGCCATACCGGCGCAATCGCCGACATTGTCACCGACATTGTCAGCGATCACGCCCGGATTGCGCGGATCGTCCTCCGGGATATTGGCTTCCACCTTTCCAACCAAGTCAGTTCCCACATCAGCGGCCTTGGTAAAAATACCGCCTCCTAAACGGGCAAAAATGGAGATCAAACTAGCGCCGAATCCCAGACCAATCAGGGATTTCGGATCACCGGTCAAAAAATAAAATCCGGCGACGGACAAAAGACCGAGCGATACCACCGCGTAACCGGTAACCGAGCCGGCTTGAAAAGCCAAACTAAGCGCCGCGCCCAAACCTTTATGCGCGGATTCTGCTGTTTTTGCATTGGATCGGACGGAAACGTTCATTCCAATATAACCGGCCAAGGCAGACGCAACCGCCCCGATCAGAAATCCGATAGCGCTGACCTTCCCTAAAACAAGCCACAAGACAACGAACAACGGCAGGGCAACCAAAGCCACGCTTTTATATTGCCGGTTCAAATAAGCCGCCGATCCTTCCTGGATGGCGCTGGAAATGGCTTGCATTTGATCGTTGCCGGACGGTTGTTTGCGCAACCACAACATAATATAGGCTCCGTAAGCGACTGCCAGTAAGGCCGGAACAAAGATCAGATAATTAGTTAGGTTCATGGTTATTAGTTGTTAGTTATTAGTTATTTGAATGTCGTTAGTCGTTCGTCGGGATCTACGCCTCAATCTTCGGCTCTTCCTCGCTTGCGTCAACAGGCGCGTCCGCCACTCCACCTTCAGTGGCTTCCTCCGGTTTTTCAGCAGAACGCACATCAATTCTCCAACCAGTTAATCTGGCCGCCAGACGGACATTCTGTCCGCCTTTGCCGATCGCCAAGCTCAACTGGTCTTCCGGAATGAATACTTTCGCTTCTCGGCGCTCCAGCACTTCAACTTTCTGGACTTTTGCCGGAGAAAGAGCGCTAGCGATGAATTTCGCCGGATCCTCTGACCATTCTACAATATCCAATTTTTCCTGGCCAAGTTCGTTAGAAACCGCCATCACGCGAGTGCCCCGCTGACCGACGCAAGAACCTACCGGGTCTACTCCGCTCATTTTTGAAACAACGGCGATCTTGGTCCGGCTACCGGGCTCGCGAGCAATCCCTTTTATCTCAATGACGCCATCATTAATTTCCGGAACTTCCATCGCGAAAAGCTTGCCGACAAATTTCGGATGCGAACGCGACAAAATGATTCCCGGCATCTTAGTGTCGGATTGGACCGCGAAAACATAAAAGCGAATCCGATCGCCGGCGCGATAATGCTCACCAGGAATAGATTCGTTATAGAACAAAACGCCGGTGGTGCGGCCAAGGTCAACATAAACATTGCCACGATCAAACCGCTGAATGACGCCGCTCACGATCTCGCCTTCCTTTGTTTTGAATTCTCCGAGAATAGATTCCCGTTCGGCCTCCCGCAAACGTTGAAGAATGACCTGCTTGGCGGTCTGCGCGGCGATACGGCCGAAATCTTCTTTCGTTTCTAGCGGAAACTCCACCTCATCACCGACTTTGGCGTCTTTTTTTGTCTTCTGGGCATCCGCGATCAAAAGGTGACGATCGGGATTATAACGAGGCAATAGCGTCTCTCCGTCCTGCGCCAAGGATTCGGACGGCTGGCCATCTCTAACGCCCCTGCCCTCCATAGCTTCAGCGGCGGAGGGTTCTTCGCCTTCCTCGACAAAACGGACCGTAGTTTCATCAACCACGGTTTTTACCTGCCAAAATTTAAGATCGCCTGTTTTTAGATCAAACTTGCATTTAATTATCTCGCCCTTCTCGCAATACTCTTTTTTATAAGCGGCGGCGATTGAGGATTCTATCGCTTCAATAATTTTATTGGCGTCAATTCCCTTTTCCTCGGCGATCTGATCCACTGCCCGTTTTAATGTTTTTAAATCGAAAAGCATTTTATTTTTTTATTATTTTGGACTTTTTATAAAGATTGGCCGCTCGGAGAGCGACCAATCAGTGAATAAATTCATTATAAGCGAACTGATTTATAAAGTCAAGCGCCGCGCTACAAGTCCTATTGGTCCTATTAGACTTATTGGACCTATGCGTCTCTAGTGTCTACCTCAAAATCTCATCACACAATTCCTGACTGATAAATCCGTACTTGGCAAGCAGTTGTAGTTTCTGGGCATAGCGAGGGTCTTTATCAAGCTCACCGGAGTCTTTCAGTTTCCGCAAAACAGAATCAGTGCGGCCTGCTTTGTACGCGTAAACACCCTCGGTGAATTCGGCTATGTCTTCAGCGACGTTGGTGGTGGAGTAGTCAGTCAGCAGACCATTGGCGGGAAAAGTCTGTCTCGCGGTCGGCTCGTTATACACCGTGCCGGCAGTGAAGAACCAGGCCAGCGTGAAAAGATAAAATCGATATCCGAAGATTCCGGGACGCCCCAGCGAGAAATAATAAGCATGCGCCGCCTCATGCCAAATTGTCTTGTATCGGACCGCCTCATCGTCGTTAAAGCAAATCTCGCCATCCAGCCAGCAGTGTCCGTGAATAGTCGGTCCAGAATAATGATCCGGGTCCGGGTTTAGAGCAACTTTAGTGATTGACTGTACAATCCGCGGCTCCATGTAAGATAAAGCCTCGTCAATAGAATCAATTTGTGTCTGTGTAAATTCTCCATAGATAGAATATCCGTACTTTGTCCGCAGTCCTTCAGCGGGCGGCGGCAAAGAATGACAGCCCGATACAACCAACGCCAAAAGCAGAACAAACGCCACCCATTTTAGACGCGCCATGAGCGTGCTCCGTTTATCAAATCGCTGACTTAACTATAAAACTCTCCTCGCCTAAAAGTCGAGGAATCTGGGGAGTTTGTTGTGAGAAGTGTCGTCTCCGCCGACAATATTTCACACCCTCCTTCCGAATCGGAGGGCAACACAATAAAACTCTCCTCACCTAAAAGTCGAGGAATCTGGGGAGTTTGTTGTGAGAAGTGTCGGCTCCGCCGACAATATTTCACACCCTCCTTCCGAATCGGAGGGCAACACAATAACAAAAAACCGCCCTTCGAACATCGAGGGCGGGAACGAAAATTACTTCACTTATCCAGAAACCGGAAGCAATACCTGGCAATATATCTGCGGATCGCCTGCAATTCCCGCCAGATCTCTTCCAAGACCGCTTCGCGGGTCTTCCCGTCTTTCAGTTGGCTAACGAATATCATGCAGGGAACTAGCGGGTGCTTCTCAATGTGCTTTTTGATGCGATCTTCCATGCGGCTGGAGATTCGTTTAGAATTTTTCTCCAGAAATTTCGCGCTCAATGGCCACACCACTCCGACAGTCTCAAGATTGTCAGAGGTTTTTACCTGCACCTTCATGTCCATCGGGAAGGCGATCTTTTCCGTGTGACTTTTGACCCGGATCTTGAAAGTAATGATCAAGTCAACGCCGCTAGCGTCCAACTCCCGATAGCGAGTCGCCCGGATCGCCGCCACGTCATCCTCGTGCTGTTTACAGCACTCCTCCACTAGATCCTCCGAAACGTTCGGCTGGACCACGCCCCCTCCATTGCTTAAACTGCTGAACTCAAACTACAACGTTTCATTCAGCTTGGCAATTCTCGCTGTGTCCGGGTGAAATTCCAACTCGTCGTCATTATAAATTATCCTCGGCTGATAGCCGGGTGGATCATTCGCCAAACCTCTTTCTATGCGCCGAATCTGAATGATTTTAAGAAAGCTCTCCAGCCGGTTGCCGAACCAACCGCTTAGAAATTTTTCCAAGAAAAATTTCGGCAATGACTTATGACGATGACTATGACGCAAACGAAGATCGTCGTGAAAAACCCCGGCGCCGGACCAATCGGCATTGGCGGTAAAAAATTGATTTATCCGATCAATATTGCCGTAAACCGGAACCAGATTTTTATAGAGAGTTTGCCAATACCGGTCATGCGGCCCGGAAAGCCGGAATGACCTTTCCGTCACGAAATGATTGAGGCAGATCAAATCTGCCGCGTCCTCTTTGTGGCTAAGTTTTTTTCGGCGCCAACCAAGCAATCCAAAAACTAAAATAGCAGAGGCGCGCGCGGTAAATATTCGGCCGGTTTTAGCGGCGACGATCACGTCAAAATCGGATTTCGGACTGACATTGCCGATCGCCATTGAACCCGCCGCTAACGCCAGCTCCACGAAGGGAATGAACCGGAACGGCCAAGTCTGCCGCCGGAATTTTATCCATTTTTCGTCATAAAGCACTTTTTGCCTCCGCCCGGCGATAATCTGATCCATTCCTGAAGTATAAAACAAAAGTCCCGCTTTTGGCGGGATTTAGGGTTAAAGAGGAATTTGTGACATTGGAATAACCAACAGACGGCAACCGGCCTCACACTTGTAAGTATCGCTCGGCCTCCCGATGAAGACCAGGCGGTCGTTCTTCGCTACAAACGAATAAGCAACGATCGGGCCGACTTCGTCTGGGGATTCACCGAGAGCGATGATTGGGTATTTCAGATGTTCCTCGGGATAAGTCCAGAGAAAAGCCAATAGTTCGCAAGTACTCGCCGGTCGAGATTGATTGCTAACAATCAAGTCCATCGCCGCCCGAGATTGCAGATCCTCGGTGACCGGAATCAGACACATTTTCGTTTCCACGGACGGCGCCGGCGGGGCAATCACTCTGGTATCCAAAGTTTTCCAAGGAACGCCCCGTTCAGCCACCCTACAGCCGGTTTTCTCCGCTAACAGCTCCATTAACCTACTGACCGGGGTCGTGTGGCTGACAAAAACCGTGAATGGCATCACGCGTCTAATCTCCTAAGGTGCCGAGGCCTATCCTAGAACAAACTTTCTTTTTCGGCAATAGCGGGCGCTTCCAGCATTTGAGGCGTCACATCAATGCCTTTGTCGGTAATTTTCAAAACATCTTTATCGATTTTTCCGAATTCCTTGTAAGCATGATTGTACATGCTCACGGTCGTCCCTAAATTTTTGCCGATCTTCCCGAAATAATCCTCATAGGTAATTAAATGCTTACGTAAATTATCCACCTGCTTAATGATGTCTTTAGCTTGTTCAGAGATCTTTTGGTTGCGGAGTCCCTGAAGAACGGTCTGCAGATAAGCAAGGAAGGAGGTCGGCGAAACAATAATTACTTTTTTCTGGAAAGCATAGGCAATCAAATTTTTATCTTCCGCGCTGGAACCGACTTTGTTTATCAATAGATCGTAATAGATTGCCTCCGACGGAATGAACATAAAAGCGAAGTCCATAGTGTCTTCCGTTGGTTTGACGTATTTGGAAGTTTCATCAATGCGCATCTTTATATCCCCCACGAACGCGGCCTCATATTTTTTCTTCTCCG
>CAYHBX010000023.1:0-12539 GCA_964355005.1 uncultured Candidatus Saccharibacteria bacterium
ATTTTTGGTTTCTATTCCAGGTGGATTTGCTTCTGGAATTTAGTAATTCCGCCCGGAGAGCCGGATAGCCGGCCAGATCGTGACCGCCCTTCAATACCCCTTCAGCCGAAGCGCGGGCCATTTTTATCAAAACCACATTATTCAACGAACGCATCGCCAAGTCAGGAATACCGGTCTGTTTATCGCCTAGAAATTCTCCCGGGCCACGGATCGCCAGATCTTTTTCCGCCAACTCAAAACCATTACGGGCTTGGATCAAAGCGTTCAGCCGGGTGTGGACGGACTCTGACTCCGAATCAGTGAATAGCATGCAGTACGACTGATGATCGCTCCGACCGACCCGGCCACGGAATTGGTAAAGCTGGGCGAGGCCGAACCGGTCCGCCCCTTCTATCATCATTATCGTCGCGTTAGGAATATCCACGCCAACCTCAATAACAGACGTAGAAACTAGAACATCAATTTTGCCGGCTGAAAAATCAGACATGATCTGCCCCTTCTCTGTCCCTTTCATTTTTCCGTGCAACATCGCCACCCGCAGATCGGGAAACACCTGTTTAGAAAGTCTCTCAAATTCCTCGGTGACATTTTTCACGTCTAACCACATATCTTTCCGTTTGTCCTTGCTGGCCTCCTCTGTTTCTGCTTTCTCCGATGCTTCAATTCGTGGACAGATAACGAAAGCCTGCCGCCCGCTCTTTATCTCCTGCCGGATAAAATCATAAGCCTTCCTCCGGTTGATCGGCAGAACGATCTTGGTGATTATTTCCTTTCTGCCCTTCGGCATTTCATCTATCAACGAAAGGTCCAAGTCGCCGAACAGTGTCAATGAAAGGGTGCGCGGGATTGGGGTCGCGCTCATGGAAAGAAAGTGCACAGTGGTCTCCTGGCCGGGATTCTTTTCTTTTTTCACCAAAGCCGCGCGCTGATCCACGCCGAATCGGTGCTGCTCATCAACGATTGCCAGCGCCAGATCATCAAAAGCCACCGGTTGTTTGGAATCTTTATCAGAGATCAGGGCGTGCGTGCCTAGTATTATTTTTATCTCCCCTTTCGCCAAAGCTTCCAGAAATTTCGACCGGGTCACCTTGCTGTCCGATCCGTCGCCATAAAAAGTCCGCGCCTCGCTCCCGGTAAGAATTCCGATGCCTAAAGAATTTTTCCGAAAAATTCCGCAAAGCGTTTTATAATGCTGGCGCGCCAATACTTCCGTCGGCGCCATAAAGGCCGTCTGTTTGCTATTGTCGGCGGATATCAAAGCGGCAACCGCGGCGACCACGGTCTTTCCGGAACCGACATCGCCCTGCAAAAGGCGGTTCATCGGCTGTCCTTTGTGCAAGTCATCACAGATTTCCTCAATACTCCGTCGCTGAGCCTCGGTCAGAGCGAAAGGCAGGCCGGCAATAAAATCGGCGACCAACTTCGGGTCAATTTTTAGGGGCGGAGCGATTTCTTTAGCTAACTTCGCCCGGCTTTGCAGGTTCATCAGCTGGATCAAAAAAAGATCCGCGAACGCAAAACGCTCGCGGGCCTTCTCCGCGCTCTCCAAGTTCTTGGGAAAATGAATACTTTTTATCGCGCTCCACAGATCCGGCAGTTCGTTGTTCTTATAGACAACTTCCGGAACAAAATCCTTCAACGGCTCCAGATGCTTCAGGAGCGCGCCGATCAAAAACCGGATGCCTTTGGAGGTCAGTCCGCGGGTTTCGGAATAGATCGGGATCAACCCGGCAGTGTGTTTAGTTTCGGTAGTATTCTGCAGGATCTCGTAGGTCGGGCTTTGCAAGATCAGTTCATCATTGGAAACGGCCACCTTTCCGGCAAAATTTACCCGCCGGCCGGGAACTAAGACTTTGGCTATAAACGGCTGATTGAACCAAATAGCTTTAATGCCGCCGGTCTCATCGGCCACCAATGCCTCAACGATCACCATCTTTCTCCGCCAGGAACGGCGAGTGGTTACCCTTTTTACTACTGCCCGGACGGTTGCCGCCTGATTAGTTTTGAGATCGGCAATTTTCACCATCGACGAATAATCGTCGTAACGGAACGGAAAATGCCACAAAAGATCGCGGACGGTCTTAATGCCCAGCTTGGTCAGCTTGTCGGTAAACTTTGGACCGATGCCGCCGATCTTAACAAGTTCGGTTTCTAATTTGATCATTCAAAAGTTCCGGTTTCTCTTATCTGCTAAAGTTTGCCTATATTATAACATGCCGGATATTTTTTCAAGAACAAAAAAGACCCGAGCTCTCGCTCGGGCCGAACTTGCTTCTTGGCTATTCGGTCGCTTTCGCTGTTTTAGCAAAACTCCAGCGACCGAATATGCCCCTTGCCTGTCGGGTTTGCTCCGACGCCCTCGGCGCAACGGGCCGTCGGAGCATTACTCAACCGTATGGGCACCTACCCATATGCCCTCCTTTCAGAGGCGGCGATGCAGATTTCCGGCTCTGCGAACCGCCGCGCATTTTCTTGGAAGCGCGCGGGCCTTCCGGTTTTCGCGTTTTTTCCTCCGGACTACCGTACCCTGCTTTCCCATCGGCACCCCCTCTCGTTGCGGCTCTGAAGCAGGCACAACCCGCTTCAGGCCTGGGAACGCGCACGGCAACAACGCAGATCAGGCGGAGGCGGATCTCAGCTTGTTGCTGTCTTCCGCCAACACCTCCTCGGGCGTCGACCCCTTCGCCTGGGCATCAGCCCGATAGCGAATTTTGTGCTTGGTCTTGACCCGGGCGACGCCTAGCTTCTTTAAGGATTTTTTAACCCAGGCATCTCCTCCTAAATCATCAAGAATAGCTCGCATGGGTCTCCCCGTGACATCTCGGCAAGGTTTTTTGTCCACCGCGACTTCCTTAAAAGAACTGCTCACTCGTTTGGGGAGTATAGCATAGTCACCTGCCACTTGTCAAGCCCTCACTTGGTCTGACTACTCCAAGCTCCTCATAAGACCTTCGGCGGCCAAACCGCGCTTATTTAAGCTATTTTCTCGGCCCTTAAAATCGGGATGCGCGAAAATAGCTAAACGCACGGGGCTACGTCTCGGAATCTTACTCGGAGCATTGGAGTAGAGCCTGCGTTCGCTTTGTTTTTTATATTGGTGGGCCAGGATGGACTCGAACCATCGGTCGCCGAGGTATAAGCTCGGTGCTTTAGCCACTAAGCTACTGGCCCAATTTAGCTCTATTATATCGCAATCGGCTTTACGTTAAAAGACTTGATCAGAGCGCGGAATTCGTCTTGTTCAAGCATTTCTTTTTCGATCAAGGCCTTAGCGATCGCGTCCAAAACTTTCTTGCGGGAGCTAATGATCTTCTTAGCCAATTCAAATGCCCTGCTTATGAAACCGGAAACTTCGGCATCTATTTCCGCGGCTACTTTTTCGGAATAATTCCGGTCATGACTGATCTCGCGTCCCAAGAAAACTAATTCTTCAGTTTTCCCGAAAGTCATCGGTCCCAGCTTGTCGCTCATTCCATATCGGGTTACCAAACGCCGCGCCAGCTCGGAGGCTTCCTTAATATCATTGGAGGCGCCGGTAGTAATATCGCCAAAAATAAGCCGCTCGGCCACCTGACCGCCCAGCATGGTCGCCAACTCGGCCAAAAATTGATTCTTGGTTTTCAAAAAAGTTTCCTCGGTTGGCAATTTTAAAGTATACCCTCCGGCATTGCCGCGGCTGATGATCGTCACTTTATGAACCGGATCGGCATCTTTCAGACTAGCCGCCACCAACGCGTGTCCCGCTTCGTGGTAGGCAGTTATTTTTTTATCGCGATCGCTAGTTCCTCTTCCGCGACGTTCCGGTCCCAAAATTACTTTTTCAATAGAACCTAAAATGTCCTGCTCGATGATCAGGCGCTGATTCTTGCGGGCGGCAAAAATCGCCGCTTCGTTCATCAAATTGGCAAGGTCCGCTCCGGAAAATCCGGGCGTTCGCACGGCAACTTTCCGAAGGTCCACGCTCTTATCCAAAGACTTTCCGCGAGCGTGAATCTTCAATATTTCTTCCCGGTCGTTGATGTCCGGCAAATCCAGTACTACGCGCCGATCAAAGCGGCCCGGGCGCAAAAGAGCTTTATCTAGAACGTCCGGTCGGTTGGTGGCCGCCAGCACGATCACGCGGGTATTACGCTCAAAGCCATCCATTTCCACCAGAATTTGGTTCAAAGTCTGCTCCCTTTCATCGTGCCCGCCGCCAAGTCCCGCGCCACGTTCGCGACCAACCGCGTCTATCTCATCAATGAACAAAATTGCCGGGGAGGCCTTCTTTGCCACCGCGAAAGCATCGCGGGTGCGTGAGGCGCCGACGCCAACGAACATTTCCACGAATTCAGAAGCGGAAATATGAAAAAACGGAACGTTCGCTTCGCCGGCAACCGCCCGAGCCAATAAAGTTTTGCCGGTTCCCGGCTGGCCCATCAGCAAAACACCGCGAGGAATCCGCGCTCCGATCTCCAGATATTTTTTCGGATTTTTCAAAAAGTCCACCACCTCTTCCAATTCTTGTTTTGATTCTTTCAAACCGGCAACATCTTTAAAAGTAACGCGGTCTTTGAAAGGGGTAGAAAGCCGAATATTGGCGCGGCCGAAAGTAAAAGCCTGCGAAGCTCCACCTTTGGCCTGCCGGAAAATAAGCCAAAACATCAAAAGGATGACCAACAGCGGCAAAATGGTCGGGAGTAAGATGCTCATCCAAAAACGAAAACCGGACTCGTCTTGAAATTCTAAAGCGACGGCCTGCAATGCTTTCGGTTCGGCCCCGATGTTGCGCAAAGTTTCCGACAAGCTAGAATCACCTTCCTTCCGCCCAATAAGCTGCGCGCCATCCGTCAGCGTGATCTTTAGTTCTTCACCATTAACAATAATCTTAGAAACCTTCCCTTCATTGATGCGGGAAACCAATTCATTGATAGAGATCTTATTCTCCTCAGCCGCGGGACTAATGAAAAAAGAAAAAGCTACCGAGATCATCATAAGAGCGAGGATAGCCCAACCGATATTTGCAAAGATATTTTTCATCCGATACAATATAATACATTATACCAGTTATGAAAAGCGCGCTCAAAATAATCTTTATAGGAATAGTTATCGTAGGATTGGTCGCCAGCTATGTTTTCACCGGTTTCGGCACCCAACCGGTCCGGACGACGAACGCTGATTTTCAGGGTCCAACCGGAGAACCCTCCACCAACGGCCCGACCGACCTTCCTCCGGGAAAATAGTATTTAGTATCAGGTAGTAAGTAGTACGCGGGGGGGATTGAAAAACTGAAATCTTTGCATATACTGGGTACTAGCTGCGGGTATAGTACAATGGTAGTACGTTTGGTTGCCAATCAAAATACACGGGTTCGATTCCCGTTACCCGCTCACGAGTCTGACTCGTTCTCGAGACAGACGAGTGCCAAGTCTGACTTGGCCCTTATCTATATTAGATATAAACAGAACGAAGTTTGACTTCGTACTATTATGGAACATCATTACGTCTATACGTCACTATCATTGCTAGACAAGAAATTTTATACCGGCTTTACCACTAATCTAAAAAATAGGTTGCAACAACACGCCCGCGGCGAAGTGAAATCCACCAAAGATAGACGACCATTGAAACTTATTCATTACGAATACTTTGTAAATAAATCAGACGCCGAGGCCAGAGAAAAATTTCTCAAAAGTGGGTTTGGGAGAAAACAGATGAGGTTGGCATTGAAAAGAACGCTGACAGAGCTTGGAATTAAAGAATGATGCCTTAATGTTCTCGCTGCCCCGCTCCATAAGAAAACCTCCGCTTCATGCGGAGGTTTTTGTTCAACACCGGGAAAAGATCACGAGGAGCAGGATCAACGAAAGAAACAAAGCGATACTCCAAGCGATACGGCGAATTATTTGTTCACGGTTCATAATGCGCTGATATCCTCCTTCCAAAGCTCGGCGTGCTTCTCTTGAAATTCCCGCATCAGATTTTTACAGGCCAAACACTCAAGATTAAATATCTGCACGCCGTTACTTTTAAGCACATCCTCCGGTCCCTTGAAGGTGAAATTCTCACCGACTACCACCGTTCGGATACCAAGCATCAGAATCGTCCCACTACACATCCAGCAGGGGGAAAGAGTGGTGTACAAAACAGCCCTTCGGAAGTCTGCCGGCTTCAACCGGCCCGCTTTCCGCAAGCAAATCATTTCGGCATGCGCGGTCGGATCGTTGAGCGGCACCCGCTGATTCCTTCCGAATGCCACAACTTTTTCATCCAAGATTAGGCAGGCGGCAATCGGCGGCTCACCTCTTTTTAAATTATCGGATGCAAGTCCTGCCAGCAAAGTCATCAGCCGGGAATTTAACACTAGCCTCCTCCTTCCCCATAAATTCTCTTTTTTAGTTCACCCCAGATCAATTCATGCACCTCCTCGGGCGACTTCAAACGCTCGCCGTCCATACATTCAACCAAGCAATGAATTTCGGGATCATGTTTGGCGAGCCAAAGATAAGACGCCTCGGCATTTTTCAAATGCTGAAGGTTGGCTTCATGCCCGTCCTGTTTAGCGTTGCCGAGATATTGCCGCTGGGCTTTCTCCAACACCAACCGCTGACCGACTTCCGCCGGAACATGAAGAATAAAAACCAGGTCGGGTCTGGGAACTTTCAAAACCTCATATTCGGTGGCGTACAGCCAAGCGAGGAACTTTGCCCGCTCCTCCGGGTCGCTGATCTTCCCACCCTGATGACCGGCGTTGGAATCAACATATCGATCCAACACGAGCATTTTCCCAGCGCTCAACTTATCCAAGATAAACGGCTTGACCGCGAAACGGTCAATGGCAAAAAACAACGAGGCGGCATAGGGATCGATCCCTGCCGGATCTCCAAATTCACCAAGTAAATAGGCTTCCGCCGGGGCGGCCGCTTTTTCGCCATATCTCGGAAATGACAGGGAGTCCGCCGGCCAACCGGCCGCCGCAAGACGCTTTCTTAAAAGCTCGGCCTGCGTTCCCTTGCCGCTACCGTCCGTTCCCTCAATTACAATGATCTTCCCCATGACTTCCATCTTACTCTCCTCAAAAAGCTAAGTAATACTTTAGCTGTTATACTAAAAATATGAAAGTGCGGGTGAGGCGGATAGATAAAACTCTGGATCTGCCGGCATACAAAACTGCCGGCGCGGTGGCCTTGGATTGCGCGGCGCGGATTTCAGTAACCATAGCTCCGGGAACTGTGGCGATGGTTCCTCTAAATGTCTGCCTGAAAATGCCGCCCGGTCACTATCTGCTGATGGCCGGCAGAAGCTCTTTACCGAAACGAGGACTAATATTGGCAACCGGAGTAGGAATCGGCGACGAAGATTTTTGTGGGAACAACGATGAGTGGCATGCTCCGCTGTATAACTACACCAATCAGCCGGTAAATATAAAAAAAGGAGACCGACTAACACAAATAATAATCAAGCCGTACGAAAAAATAGAACTAGAAGAAGTGGATGACTTAGGCAACGCTAATCGCGGCGGGTTTGGCACTACGGGCATTTAACGTTTAAACGTTGCAACATTTAAATATTTAAATTTAAAAAGCCGCGCTACTGCGCGGCTTTAATGATTTTCACCAAAACTTCTTTTACCGGTTCGATTCCGATGCTCAAATTATCCTTCGCCATAACTGCCACCAAACGTTCAGGAATCTCCACCGGCTCTCTGATCACCCTCTCGACCGATTCCCTAAACTTCGCCGGATGAGCGGTAGAAAGCACAACGATCGGCGTCCGGGAAAATCCTCTTTTGGCGATCTCCGCCGCGGCATGCAAACCAACGGCGGTATGTGGATCAACAATGTATCCGAAATTCTCATAGATCGAGCGCATCGTCATTTCGGTATCGTGACCGTTCACCATAACCGCCTTAATCGCGTTATTTATTCTGGAACGATCGCCGCCGAAAAGCTCCACGATCCGCGCCCAATTCTTAGGCCTGCCGACATCCATCGCGCTGGAAAGCGTTGGGATTGTCTTAGTAGACCCCAAGTGTCCGGTGGCCAGATATTCCGGGATCTGGCTATTAATGTTCACCGCGGCAACAAATAATTCCGCCGGCAAACTTCCCATCCGGTGAACAAAGAGTCCCGCGGTAAGATTTCCGAAATTTCCGCTCGGAACCACGAAGATCGGGCGTTCGGCTCGACCATATTTCCAGCGCAGTTTTTCTTTCGCCTCCAAATAATAACTCATTTGGGGCAGAAGACGGCCAATGTTGATAGAATTCGCTGACGATAGCCGAAGTCTTTCCCGAAGCACGGCATCCTTCAGTGTATCCTCCGCCATCCGATGACAATCGTCGAAGTCTCCGTTAACCCTCAAAGCAAAAACGTTTCCTCCGAGCGTTGCCATCTGTTTTTCCTGCAGTTCGGTCACTCGCCCCTTGGGATAGAGCACGAAAACGTTCACCCCCGGAACTCCGAAAAAGGCGCTTGCGACCGCGCTACCCGTATCTCCCGAAGTGGCGACGATAATATTCAGCTTGCCTCCCTTTTCCGCGTATCCGGATATCGCTCGCGCCATAAAACGCGCGCCGAAATCCTTGAACGAAAGGGTTGGCCCATGAAACAGTTCGAGGACGAACAAATTTTCGGAAAGCCTCCTCAGCGGAACCGGGAAATTAAAAGCGTCAGCGCACAATCGATCCAAGCCTCTGCGAGGCACAAAACTCCCCAGCAGCTGACAGGCCCGATCAGCAAAATTTCCTCCATCAATTTCTAGGCCCACCGGGAAGCTATCAGGCATATAAAGCCCACCATCAGGAGCAAGGCCGCGCATTAACGCTTCAGAAAATCTGACCCGCGGGGATTCATGCTCTGTGCTGTAATATTTCACCAGTCTCCTCCTTTTTCGTAAGCTAATGAGCTGGATACTTTTTAACACAAACAAAGCCGCGTGTTAAGCGCGGCTCAAGTATTGTTATTTCGGTAGAAATCCCACGATTTCTAACGAGTCATGCTTGTTAACGATCCACTGGATCTGTTTTTCTTTCAGATAAAGCCTGTTTAAAACTCTTGCCCAGCATCTTTTATTATCCTGACTATCAACGGAAGGCTCTTCGCCTGTCTCTTCGAGTAAGATAACTTTATCAATGTGTTCGCTGTCGCCCAGCTCTTCGTCAACCATAGCATTCGCGATCTTAACCGCCCAATCCCGATTCTTGGCTACGATAACCCTCTCAAAAGAACCGGACGGGATCCGTTTACCGTTTTTATCAAGCACCGCCGTGTAAAAAATTATCTTGAAATTTTTCACCGGTTTTCTCCTTTAGCGTAAATGCCGACGGGGAACTAAAAAAATCTTAAATCAAACTAAGCGATTAGTGAAGAGACCTGCTTAACGATCGCCGCCGCGTCCTTATTACCACAGTCAATTCTCATATGCGCGTACCGCTCATACAATGGAAGACGTTCTGAAAAAATACCGGCCAGGCCCCTCTCTTCCAACCCTATAATGCCCCGATGGTGTAATTGGTCGCCTAGTCTTCGGGAAATTTCCTCCGCTGAAACGGCAAGATAAAAAATTTTGGTATCGCGCCGAAGTTTTTCCATCGCGGTGGGGGAGTAAACAATGCTTCCCCCGGGCGCGAAAACCGTTTTTTCCAGATTCAATCTAAGAGTGTAAACTTCTTCCAAGCGCGAAAGTTCGGCATCTCCTCTCTCTTTGGCAATTTGAGCGTGAGTCTTCATTTCCTTATCGCGGATTAGATTGTCCAAATCTACAAAAGCAAAACCGATCTTCGCGGCCAACAACCGCCCGATAGTCGACTTACCCGAACCGGGCATTCCGATTAGCGTAATGCCTGACATGAACTTATGAAGCCGACGCCGCGGGGTCGGCTCTCCGACCGATAGCGTCGGAGCTGACGACTCTTAACTTGAGGTACCCTTTTTTATAAAGCAGCTCCGCGTTCAATATCGCCACCCCCGCCGCGCCGCGGATAGTATTGTGTCCAAGAACAACCATTTTAAAACCCAAGATCGGGTCCTCGCGCAATCTTCCCACCGAAACCGTCATTCCGTTGCCTCGGTCGCGATCCAAGCGGGTCTGCGGACGGAATCCGTCTTCGTGGTAAAACAACGGCTGCGCCGGAGCGCTGGGAAGTTTTAATTTCTGCGGCTCGCCTTTGAAATTCTTTATTATCCGCTTGATCTCACTTAACCTCGCCGGTTTGCGGGTGCTAAAAGAAACGGTCAAAAAATGCCCATCTTTGACCGGCACGCGATTACAGTGGGCAGAAATTTTGATATTCGCTAATTTCACTCCCACACCATAACGAGGATAGCTGGCTAGCGCGCGCAAAGACCCTCGTTTGGTGTGGGGGTTAAATCCTGATTTTTTAATTTCCCCCAGCAATTTCAACGGCTCCCATTCTACCTTCGGCTCCTCCCCTCCAATCTGCGGGATCACGTTGTCCAAAATATCCAGCGAAGCCACGCCCGGATACCCGGCGCCGGAAATCGCCTGCATTGAAGTCACCAAAACTTTACCGACGCCAAATTTTTGATGTACCGGTTTCAGGGCCATCGCCAAGGGCACGGCTACACAGTTAGGATTAGTAACTATGTACCCCTTCCATTTACGGCGCGCTTGTTGAGTTGGAATGATCGCGATGTGATCGGCATTAACTTCCGGCACCAGCAACGGAACATCCGGCTCGGTACGATAATTTTTCGTGTTTGAGATCACCGGATAACCGGCCTTGGCGAAATTCTTTTCAATCTCGCCGGCAACCGAAGCGTCCAAACCGGAAAAAACAAAATCGCAGCACGCAAACGGCGCGCCTCCGGCCATGCGAACGCGCCCATGCGAATTAAATGCTTTCGGATCACACTCTAGAACCTTCATTTTCCGGATCAACTCGGGAATATCCACCTCCTGCTTCCATCGTCCCGCCACCGCCTCTTCGTAAGTTTTCCCGGCTGATTCCTTGGAGGCCGCCAGAGCGGTGATCTCGAACCAAGGGTGATTCTGCAAAAGCACGATGAACTTCTGCCCAACCGTCCCGGTGGCTCCCAGAATTCCAACTTTCAATTTTTTGACCTCTTTATTCATAAAGTTGCTCTAGTACCTTTTTGAAATATTCACTTTCTTCGCTACCGTCTTCCAAATCTTCTATCATAGATTTCAATTCTTCTACGCTTTCAAGACCAGTTTGATCTAAAATCTCCCGTTGGTATTCGGATAAATTTTTCGGCTGTTCTGGTGAATTAAATTTTTCGCTCATCTTACTTTATAACTTTATGAACCTTATAAACTTTGAACTATTCTGAGAATCCCATTCAACACCGCCGCCGCCGTAACTTCCGCCCCGGCGCCCGCGCCACGGATTACCAGCGGATTTTTATAATATTTCGTATAGATCGCAAAAATATTGTCCGCCCCCGACAAGCTCGCCAGCGGGTGGTCTAGCGGCACTTCTTTCAGTGAGGCGGACATTCGGCCATTTTGAACCGTTGCCACATATCGCAAAACCGATCTTTTCGCCTTCGCTTTTTTGATGCGGGTGGCAAAATAGCTGTCCGGCTTCACCAAGCTTTCTAATTTTACCTCGCTTAACTCCGCCGGCAAACCGGCTTCCCTAGCTAATATCAAAAGCTTCCGTCCAACATCCTGACCGCTTAAATCCTCCCTGGGGTCCGGCTCGGTATAACCAAACGCTTTCGCCTGCGACACTAGGTCGCTGAATTTCTTTTTGCCGTCAAAATTATTAAATAAATAGCTTAAGGTACCGGAAAAAACTCCCTCAATTTTACGGACCTCATCGCCGGCCGCTAGTAGATTTTTGATAGTTGATATAACCGGCAAACCCGCTCCCACATTGGCATCATAATGGAAGGATTTTTCATGAGTCGCGAGTAAAGAACGGAGGTTGGCATATTCTTTGTGACTCAAAACATTGAATTTTTTATTAGGAGTAACGATATGGAATCCGGACTTCACTAGCTGCGGATACATTTTCGCCACCCGCTCGCTGGCGGTACAATCCACGAATATCCTTTCGCCGCTCATTTCGCCCGCCCGCCGAATAAACTCCGGCAGGTTCACTTTCTCTCCATTTTTTAAAGATTTTTTCCAATCTTTTAGATCAACCCCCTTTTCCGCCAAAACCATTTTTTCTATTTCAGCGATCCCCCCGACTGCCAACTTTGAACTTTCAACTTTAAACTTTAAACTTACGAGCTGCCGCAGGAGCTCGCTCCCCACCACTCCCGTACCAACCAAAAATATTTTTACACCCTTGTCGTCAAAAAATTCCCGATGCAAAGCATTTATGGCAGAAATTTTGTCGTCTTCATCCACCACCAAAGAAACATTCCTCTCGGAACCGCCCTGCGCGATCGCCGCGATATTTATTTTTGCGTTGCCTAGTGAATTAAAGATCTTTCCGGCGATTCCCGATACGCCACGCATATTGTCGCCGACTACCGCCACGATACTCTGCCCATCTTTATGCTCTACTGCTACCTTGCCGCGCCGGATGTCATTTTCAAATTCTGATTTAATTGCCGCTCCCG
>CAYHBX010000024.1:0-12154 GCA_964355005.1 uncultured Candidatus Saccharibacteria bacterium
ATGGTGGAATCGTTTTGTGCGCCAGCGACCCGATGTGGTGGGTATTGATGCCGCTTTGATGATGAACCCGAAAGTTTGGGAAGCGAGTGGCCACGTCGCCGGATTTTCTGATCCGCTGGTGGAGTGCAAGAAATGCCACCACCGATTTCGTCAAGACGAAATCGGAAACTCTAAATCCGAAACTCTAAAATCTAAACAAGAAATGATTTGTCCGGATTGCGGCGGAGAATTAATGGAAGCCAAGCAATTCAACTTGATGTTCAAGACCAACATCGGGCCGACCGAAGAAAAGGGGAGCGTGGTTTATTTGCGCCCCGAAACGGCGCAGGCGATGTTTGTGGATTTTAAGAATGTGCTGGATACCACTCGTAAGCGATTGCCATTCGGCATCGCTCAAATGGGTAAGGCGTTTCGGAATGAAATCACTCCGGGAAATTTTATTTTCCGCACTCGCGAGTTTGAGCAGATGGAAATTGAGTATTTCGTGAAAGAATCCGAATGGGAAAAGCATTTTGAAAATTGGCTCAATGAAATGAAGGCTTGGCTTAAGCATTTAGGCGTTTCCGAAAAAAATCTGCACTACGCAGAAATCCCCGACGGCGAGCGCGCCCATTATTCTAAGCGAACCGTGGATGTGGAGTATGAATATCCTTTCGGCCGCAAAGAGCTTTATGGTTTGGCCTATCGCGGCAATTTTGATCTGACCCAGCATGAAAAGTTTAGCGGGCAAGACCTACGCTATACCGATCCGGAAAATCCGAAGGATAAATTCTTGCCTCACGTGATTGAGCCGACTTGGGGTGTGGATCGCTCTGTTTTGGTGGCGATGCTGGAAGCCTACGCAGAGGAAAAGGTAAATCCTAAATCCGAAACTCTAAATTCTAAACAAATTCAAAGTGGGGAAAATGCAAATGATCAAAAAGGCGACGGGGATGATATGCGGGTCGTAATGCGTTTTCCGAAATGGCTCGCGCCCGTGAAGGTGGCCATCCTGCCGCTTTCCAAGAAAGAAGAATTGTCTAAAGTTTCCAAGCCACTCTACGAAGAATTATCCAAGCAGTTTGTCTGCGAATACGACGAAACCCAGAGTATCGGCAAGCGTTATCGCCGCCAGGATGAAATCGGCACGCCGTATTGCGTGACTGTGGATTTTGATTCTCTTGAAGACAAAGCCGTTACCGTGCGCGACCGCGATTCAATGGAGCAGGAGCGTATCAAAATTTCGGAATTAGCGGATTATCTGGCTAAGAAGCTGAAATAGTTCGACCGGCTCATTATAAAACGAACAACCACGCCGTCATTGCGAGTCCCGACGAAGCAATCTTACATTGATGTTATTTATAGATAGCATTTAGGTTAGATTGCCGCACCCCGTTTTGCGGGGCTCGCAATGACTAATAGGTGGATATGCCCACATTCCTACAGTCTGACGGCTGTGGTTTCCGTTTGGGGGGCCGGCATAAAAAAACCGGCCTTTACGGGGCCGGTGGAGGCGGATTCTTTTGGCGGTCTTTGTGTTCGCACCAAATAGCAACTAGGATAGTTACGACGCCGAGCGCAATCATCGCTGTTGCGGCAAGAGTACCTTCCGTGTGCCATAAATGCATTCCGTTAATTATGATTATTCCCCCTAAGGAACCACTTAGGGCGTGGGGGGTGGACCACTAAGAATTTTTTTCCAAGTTTTCACCGCCGTGCTCCTTTCTGGGTTTTTGAAGAACCGCTTCAACGATACAGATAATAGCATTATATTGCCCGGAAGGTCAAGTTAAATAAAAATCCCCGAGCTTACGCTCGGGGAGCTTCATTGGCACTCGTCTTAGCCATCTTTGCGGCTCGGCGGAGTTTTGTAATCGCGTCTATAATATTAACTATGACCATCACCCAGAATATTGGCAGACCGCTTATTGTGTCTTGTGCGTTTATTGCTAACGCAACTCCTAAGGTAATTGAAAAGACAAGTTGCGCTATTGATAAGTAGGTAAAACGTCGGATTGAGTCCGTAGGATTTCGTTTGGCACGCCACAAAAAGCAGGCGAGCAGAATAATCCCTAGTACGACAGCAATCACGAAGTGTCCTTTTGGCATTTTTAACCTCGTTGTGTTCTGCGTAGAATATAACAAAAATGACGGATCCAGCCAAGCAATAAAAACCGGCCCTTTTTAGGGGGCCGGCGGAATTTTAATCACGAGTGCTGGGACTCAGGGACTCATCGAGGCTTTTCCACATCCGGATCAGCTTGATATTTTGGCGCACACGGGCGAAGCCCGAGATCGACAGGAGGCCGAATGCGATAGCCAACCACGCGAGGACCGTTCGGTCTTTGACGAAAAAAAAGAGAGTTGCGAGTATGAGCGCGTGGCCGCCATAATCGATGGCGAACCATTTCCAGAGGCGGGCTTCGTTGCCTGTGGCCACATCTTCTTTTTCTTGTCCTATCCGCCATTTCATGAAGAGGATCTCCGAGATGACGACAGAGATCAGGACAATCACGAGACTTACGAACATGCCGGTGCTCATGGCTCCTCCCGCTGCAATGGGTTTTTAAAGAACTTCACGAACGTCAGCATTATAGCATATCTAAATTTATTTTGCAACACCCCTCTCGAATAAGGTCAAAATCTGCTAAAATTAGGTGATATGAAACCCTTCATCAAAAAAGTTTTAAAGAATGGCTTGCGGGTAGTTTTGATACCGGAAAAGGAAAATCCGGCGACTACGGTGTTGGTTTTAGTAGAAGCCGGCTCAAAATACGAAACAAAAAATATCAACGGCATTTCGCATTTTCTGGAGCATCTTTGCTTCAAAGGAACCAAAAAGCGTCCGAGCGCTTTGGAGATTGCCGGAGAATTGGATCGGATCGGTTCCGAATACAACGCTTTTACTTCCCAGGAATGGACCGGCTACTACGCCAAAGCCGCGGCCAAACACACTGACCTGGTTCTGGAAACCGTCAGCGATCTTTATCTGAACCCGATTTTTGACGAAAAAGAATTAGAGAAAGAAAAAGGCGTGGTGATAGAGGAGTTGAATATGTATGAAGATATGCCGCAGAGGAAAGTGCAGGATTTATTTTTAGAATTGCTCTATGGCGACCAGCCGGCCGGTTGGGATGTGGGCGGAAAGAAAGAAATAATCCAAAAGATTACCCGAAAGAACGTCTTGGATTATCGAGGGGAGCATTACGTAGCTTCGGCGACCGCAGTTATTGTTTCCGGCAGTTTTGACCCGAAAACTATTTTGCCGAAGATTGAAAAGCATTTCGCCAATATCCACGACGGCAAAAAATCCGGAAAAGTTAAGACGATTGATAAGCAGAGTAAGCCGGAGATCTTAGTGAAGTTCAAGGAATCCGACCAAACGCATTTGGTGCTGGGCGTGCGCGCTTATGATCTGTTTGATAAGCGCAAATACGCCTTGGAAATTCTTGGAGACATCTTGGGCGGGGGAATGAGTTCACGCTTATTCCAAAAAGTTCGCGAAGAATTAGGCGCCGCATATTATGTGAAGGCCGGTTCGGACGCGCTGACCGACCACGGAATGTTTGCCGTCTCGGCGGGTATTGAGCACAGCAAAATTGATATCGTTATCAAGGCGATCTTGGGAGAACTGACGCGGATTGCTAAAGGCGACATCACCGAAAAGAATTTGGCGGACGCGAAAGAGCATCTTTCCGGTCGCTTATTGCTTGGATTGGAAACTTCCGACGCGATGGCGATGTTTTACGGAGGGCAGGAGATATTAGAGAAAGAATCCAAGACCCCGGCGGAGGTCGCCAAGGCGATCAACGGAGTGACTAAGGCGCAGGTGGTGGCGGTAGCGAAAGATATTTTCAAAAATGAGAAGCTGAACCTGGCAATGATCGGACCGTACAAAAATAAATCGCAGTTTGAGAAAATTTTGAAGTTTTTCTAATAAAAAAGCGAGGCCAGATTGGTTTGAGGAACATCCCGGAGCCCCGACGGATTGGTTTTGTCGAAGACAAACGTCGGGAGCCTGCCTACCGGCAGGCAGGCGAGGGCGAAGAAAATCCGGCCGCTGGAGCCGGATTATTCTGTTTCCGAGAAGCTGTCTAGCCGAGCCCTTGCGAGGATTTTGAAATTTTAGTATTATGTTGCATAATAAAGTAAGCGATGTCTGGATACCCTTTTTCCCAATTGATAAGAGAAATTTTTATCCAAGTTCAAGGCTGGTTGGCGAAGCCATATATTCATATGGCGAGCCGGCTTAACGCAGAAATTGATAAAAATTTCCTTACCCGCATGGGAGGCGCGACGATAGACAATTTCTTTGTCGCTCCTCTTCAGCGTAGAGTCTACGCTTTCATCCTTGCTTCGCGAAATTTAGGCTATAGTCGCAGCCTTCAATTGGGAAAGGAGGGTAACTAGACATCGCCTTTTCCGTTATAACGGTTGTAGTTCACAATAGGTTAAAAATGGACTCGAAAGGAATTTCAATCAGTTGGGGCAGTCTCTGGAAGGTAGTTTTGATGCTGCTTTTGGTGACGATCCTGTTTATCGCGCGCGACATCCTTATCGCGCTATTTTTGGCTGTTATAATCTCCGCCGCGCTGGACCCGGTAGTCAGCTGGCTGGAAAAGCGCCGGATTCCCCGCTTGCTTGGCACCTTGGCTATATATATAGTATTGATTTTTGTTTTGGCGCTATTGGCCTACGCGGTTATTCCGATCGCGCTGTCCGAACTGAATACTTTGCTGGGCAGTTTGGGGCGGTATTCCGGCACCCTGTTTGAATTCATTGATACTTCCGGATTTATTGAGTCTATCAACCAGGCCTTGGGCAAAGTTACTAATTTGCTTTTGAGCGGCAGCACTTCCGTGTTGGAAGTTGGGAGCAAGTTTTTGGGCGGGCTGACCGCCACGGTTTCGGTTTTCGTGCTTTCCTTCTACCTAACCGTCGGCAAAGACGGAGCGGAGAAATTTTTGCTGACCATCTTGCCGCCGATCTACGAGCCGAAAGTTATTGATCTTTACCGCCGGATCAAGAAGAAGATCGGCAATTGGCTGGCCGGGCAAGTGGTCTTGAGTTTGGGTGTTGGCCTGTTGGTTTTCGTCGGACTTTGGATATTGGGCGTTAAATACAGCCTTATCTTGGGCATCCTAGCCGGAATTTTTGAGATCGTTCCCTACGTCGGCCCGATCTTCAGCGGCAGCTTGGCAGTGTTGATAGGACTTACCGATTCGGTCGCCCTCGGCTTTTACGTGTTAATACTTTTTATCATCATCCAGCAGCTGGAGAATAATTTGCTGGTGCCGGCGGTTACTAATTTCACCACCGACCTTCAGCCGACGGTCATTTTGATAGCTATTTTGATCGGCGCCAAAGTTTTCGGTTTTATCGGTTTGATCCTGGCGGTTCCGGCCGCGGTGCTTTTGCAGGAGTTTTTGGACGATTGGTCGTTATCAAAAGCTAGGCGAAGAGGATTGGGACTATAGGAAGCCAAACTCTAAGCACTAAATTCTAAGCTCTAAACAATTTCAAAATTCCAAATTCTAATTTCCAAAGTTTGAAATTTTGGGTTTCGGAGATTAGAATTTGTTTAGGATTTAGGGTTTAGAATTTAGAGTTTAACTGATATGCAAAAGACATTTTATATCACCACCTCCATTCCTTATGTGAATGGCGCGCCGCACTTGGGGAACGTTCTGGATTCCGTCTACGCGGATGTTTTGGCGCGTCACAAACGACAGCAGGGTTATGATGTCAGGTTTCTGACCGGCACGGACGAGCATGGAACGAAGATCCAGCGGAGCGCCGAGGCCGCCGGTTTAAGGCCACAGGAATTCGCGGATAAGAATTCGGCAAAATTCAAAGAATTGAAGGAGGTGTTGAATTTGTCCTGGGATGATTTTATCCGCACCACTGACCGTGAGCGGCACTGGCCGGGAGCGCAGAAACTCTGGAGTAAGCTAGAAAAAGCCGGTGTCTTATACAAAAAAGCCTACAAGGGGCTTTATTGCGTCGGCCACGAGGCGTTTATTACAGAAAAGGATCTCATAGACGGTATTTGTCAGGATCACCAGACTAAGCCCGAAGTAATTGAAGAAGAGAATTGGTTTTTTAAGCTTTCAAAATACAGCAAAGAGATCGAATTACGAATTAAGAATAATGAATTACGCATAGTGCCGGAGGGGAGGAAGAATGAGATTTTGTCTCTATTGAAAGATGGTCTGCACGATGTGAGCTTTTCCCGTCCGTCGAAAGACTTATCCTGGGGCGTACCGGTGCCTGGTGATGATTCGCAAACGATGTATGTTTGGGCCGAAGCGCTAGTGAACTACATTTCTGCCCTGGGATATGGATCGGCGGATGAATCAAAATTTCAAAAATATTGGGTGGGTGGCGACGAGATCGTTCAAGTGATCGGAAAGGACAATCTCCGTTTTCACGCCGCGATTTGGCCGGGTATGCTGTTGGCCGCCGATTTGTGGCCGAAGAACGGGCTTACTGTCTTTGTGCATGGATTTTTGACCGTGGACGGCAAGAAAATCTCCAAGACCGTCGGCAATGTGATTGATCCTAAGGAATTAGTCCAAAAGTATGGGATTGATGCGGTTCGTTATTATTTATTGAAAGAAATTTCCCCGTTTGAGGATGGTGATTTCAGTTATGAAAAATTTGAGAAAGTTTATAACGGAGACCTGGCTAACGGTTTGGGTAATTTCACCGCGCGGGTTTTGACTTTAGGGGAAAAGGCTGGAGAAATTATTATTGCAAAAGATTCTCAAGCTAAGGTCGTTTTGTTGAAAATCGAGGCGACTCGTCTTTTTGCAGAAAAAATGCTTTCCGAGTTTAGATTTCACGAGGCCATAGGCGCAAAAGCGGTTGGAGGATTGGTCAGCTACGGCGACACTTATGTGAATGCGGAAAAGCCCTGGGAAACCGGAAAAGAAAAGGTAATCGCCAACGCGGTTGTAATTTTAGAGCGTGCCAGCGATCTACTTCAGCCATTTTTGCCGGACGTATCCGGAAAGATTTCCGATGCCATTATTCGCACTGGTCACAATACTTGCAAAGTCTCAAAAATCGGTAATTTGTTCCCAAGAATTCAGCAATGAGGTTTTTTGACGCGCATACTCATATCCACTTCCCAATTTATGACAATGACCGGGAGGAGGTGATTAAGCGCGCGCGGGAGGCAGGGGTAAAAATGCTTTGCGTTGGTACGCAAGCGGCTTCGTCGCAGGCGGCGGTGGATTTGGCGAAGAAACATCCCGGCGAGATCTGGGCCGCGGTCGGTTTTCATCCGAATCATTTACGTGCCCCCGACGCTCCGGTCGGGGCAGGCTGGTATCACGATAAGAGCGAGCAAAAGGAGGCCAAGCGGGAAGAGTTTAACGCGTTAAACCTATTGAAAATTGCCAAACAGCCGGAGGTGGTGGCGATCGGGGAGTGCGGGTTGGATTACTACAGACTGACTAACGACGAACGACTTATGAAGCCGACGCCGGGGGTCGGCTCTCCGACCGATAGCGTCGGAGCTAACGACAAGAAGGCCCAACAAGACGCATTCGTTGCGCAGATTGAGATAGCTAAACAAGTTAAGAAGCCGCTCATGCTTCATTTGCGCCCCTCCTACGCCAAGGCTTCGGAGGGTAGGCCCTCTGCAAGTACGGACGACGCCTACGAAGACGCCCTGAAAATACTATTGGCTAGTGGCTATACCCTAAACCCTATTTCTCATTTTTTCGTCGGCTCGCTAGCCATAGCTAAAAAAATGTTGGCGGCCGGGTTTACCTTCACCTTCGGGGGCGTGATAACTTTTGCCCGGGACTATGATGAAGTTATAAAATATCTGCCGATAGAAAATATTTTGCTGGAAACCGATGCGCCGTATGTCGCGCCCGCGCCGTATCGTGGCAAACGTAACGAACCGGCGTATATTTCCGCAACCGCGGCCAAGGTTGCCGAACTGAAGGGATTTTCCGTGGAGGAAGTGGCGGAGAAAACGTTCACCAACGCGTTGCGCATTTTCAATATCCAAGTATAATTAGCTTCAGTTCTTGTCAGGAGTTGTCGGATGAAATCAGTGCGTGCGATTGCCGATTTTGTGGGAAAACTGACGGCCTTGACCGACAAAGACAAGTTGGAATGGGAGGAAGAGTGCTCCGGTCACCGCTGTAGCTACAAAGGCGTCGATGTGTACATCTGCTGGCTTAGCGGCGATCGTCCTAGCATAGCCATCAACAAATCTGGCGTTGAGGGTTACGGTTATGGCCTGGAGGCGCTGGTTTCTGCCATTTTCTGCCACTATAAACGCGCAAAAAAAGGCGCGCACAGCGATTTAGCCCAGAAGGAATTGAAAGAGTCTCAAGAACAGCTTCGAATCGATCACCAAAAGACAATTGACGATGCCGCGGCCGAGATTGACAAGATCACCAAAAAGAAAAAGCCCCGCTGACCCCCGTTTTCGTAGAAATCTCTGCATCATTGCAGAGATTTTTTATTAGGAAAATTTGCGCATTTCTAAAATTACTATATAATTCGTAATTAGTTCTTTTCAGAGGCAAGGAGGCGGGATGGCAAAGAATGGACGCGCCGTTCATTGTCTGGTCGGAGAATTGATTGATTTGACTAGGAGTGATGTTGTAAATTGGAGCATCAAACAGCCGACCTTATTTCTTGGTCGTTTTAAGGGTTGGAAGATAGAAGCCGAGTGGGAGAACAATGACGATCCGGCTTTGTATGTAGACGATCGGCAGATCCGTTGTGACCTTCAGCAGCTGCAAGAATTGCACAAGGCCATCGACGCGCAGCTGGATCGCAAAGATTCCGACAGAAAGAAAAAAACCGAAAAGTTAGTGCAGAGTTTTCTAAGGGACATTCGCGAGTACAGAGCAAAACCGGGGCTGAAATAAGCCCCTTTTTCTTTTCCCAACATTCTCACATTCTTGAGAATGTGAGAATGTTGTTTTGAAAACATTGGACAATCCGGATAAAATTTGGTAAAAATGGGGTAGTTTTTTGATAGGATGAATCCGTGGCGAACCGAACTCTGAATGACCTGTTTCGTGAAGCCGATAATAAGTTTCCCGCTCGCAACGCGTTGAGTTTTTTCGGACGCAAGGTTATTTATGCTCGTTTGGCGCAAGAAGACCAGAAATTTGCCAGTTTTTTGCGTGTAGAAGGTTTGAAGGTAGGAGACCGGGTGCTGATGCTTTTACCTTCCTGCCCGCAAATGGTCATCGCTTATCGGGGAATTTTGAAGGCGGGTTGCGTAGTGGCGGCTCTGAATCCGATGCTAAAGCCGGAAGAGCTGGTGCCGTTGGTGCGGCAAGCTAGGCCGAAACTTTTTGTCGCCCTGAACAGCTACAAACTTTATTGGCATAATTTGGCGATCGCGCGGGCTTTGCCGGAAGATTGCCGGATAGTATTGGTGGATCTGCCGGATTATATGCCGAAATCTCTTGGCCGGAAATTCAAAATTCTGAATTGTGTTTTGCTGTTTTTCAAAAAGCTGTATTCGCTGATCTTCTCATTCCGTACCTTCCGGGCGAACCTTTCCTGGGATACCGCTCAAAAGCTCGGTTCCCGGTATTATTGTCCGCATTATACTTTTGAGGACCTGCCCGATCCGGACGATTTAGCGGTTCTTCAGTTCACCGGCGGCACTACCGGAATTCCGAAGGCCGTAGCGCTAACTCACGCTAACCTGGTGGCAAACGCGGAACAGGCCATTGCCGCGGTCGGCAACGTGATCAACGAGGAGTCGGTGGTTTTAAGCGTAATCCCGTGCTTTCACGTTTACGGTCTGTCGGTCTGTCTGAACATCTCCCTTTGGCGCGGCAGTGAAGTCGTGCTGGTTCCAAAATTTCACGCGAAAGAAGCATTCGAGTTGATCGAAAAGGAAAAAATCACGATATTCCCGGCTTTGCCGAGAATTTTTTCGGCGATGGTGGATCATCCGGATTTCAAAAGTGCTAAGCTTTCTTCTTTAAAGTTGTGCGTTTCGGGTTCCGGCGCGTTGGACGGCGGCGTTAAGAAGCAGTTCGAAGAAGCGGTTGGCTGCGAGATCATTGAAGGATATGGCCTATCCGAGACTTCCCCGCTTGTCTCCATCAACCCTCCGGGAAATGCCCGTCCGGGCAGTCTTGGGAAGCTGGTTAAGGACACGGAAATGCGGATCGTGGACGGAGAGCTCTGGCTCCGCGGACCGCAGGTGATGAGTGGATATTGGGAAAACAAGGAGGAAACGGACTTGGTTTTGACTTCGGACGGCTGGCTGAAAACAGGCGATATGGTTGAGGAGCGAGACGGTTATCTCTGGCTGACCGATCGCAAGAAGGACATGATCAAGATCAAGGGGGAGAATGTCTACCCCAGCGAGATTGAACAGATCCTGAAGGACAAATTGAATTTGGTGGAAGTGTACGTGGTGGGAGTGCCGGACCGCAAGCAGGGGGAGCGCGTTGTGGCATTTTTGGTGATATTGGCCGGCGGCCCGTCTTACTCTCTGGTGGACGTTCAGAGGGCGTGTAGCGGTCTAAGTAGCGTCAAGATCCCCAGCTCGGTCCTCTGTTTGCATGAAGGTCAAGTTCCTCGGACGTATCTAGGAAAGGTGCAAAAGAAGGACCTCCGCGCAATGCTTAATAAGGGCTCCACCTAAGGGTGGAGTTTTTTTATTATTTAAAAAAAGTTAAAATTATCTCAATGCGATATGACTTCAAAAAGATAGAAAAAAAGTGGCAGAAAATCTGGGCCAAAGGGAAGTATAAGCTTTGGCATGTGAGGGACGAAGTCCCGAACCCCGCCAAAGGCGCGGGGCATCAAAAACCTAAGCAGTATGTCCTAGAGATGTTTCCATATCCTTCAGGCGAAGGATTGCACGTTGGGCACGTGGAGGGCTATACCGCTTCTGATATTTACAGCCGGTTTTTGCGGATGAATGGCTACGACGTATTGCACCCGATGGGTTGGGATGCTTTTGGTTTGCCGGCAGAAAATTACGCGATCAAGAAAAAGATCCATCCAAGCATTGTTGTAAAAAATAATGTTAAGAATTTTACCCGTCAGTTAAATAGCCTTGGCTTTAGTTACGACTGGCAGAGGGAGATCAATACTACCGACCCCGATTATTACAAATGGACGCAGTGGATTTTTTTGCAACTTTTTAAAAAGGGCTTGGCTTATGAAGCGGAAATTCCGGTAAATTGGTGTCTAAACGATAAAACGGTTCTTGCCAACGAGGAGGTGATTGACGGTTGTTGCGAGCGCTGCGGTTCGGCGGTGGAGCGGAAGAAGCTTAAACAATGGATATTGAAGATAACCGCCTACGCCGATCGCTTGCTGGCCGATCTGGGTGGCTTGGATTGGCCGGAGCGGGTGAAGGAGATGCAAAGGAATTGGATTGGCCGCTCGGAGGGCGCGTTGATCAAATTTCCGTTGGTTTGCGACCGGGTCTGCGTTGGAGACAATGTTGAAGTTTTTACCACCCGCCCAGATACGATAGCGGGGGCTACTTATGTGGTTTTGGCGCCGGAGCATCCACTAATTCAGAATTATGAATCACGAATTATGAATTATGGAGAAGTCAAAAAATATATTGAAAAATCTCGGAACAAAAGCGATAGAGAAAGGCAGGAGAATAAGGAAAAAACCGGCGTGCAATTAAAAGGAGTTTATGCCCAAAATCCGTGGAATAAAAAGGAAATTCCTATTTGGGTTTCGGATTATGTGCTGGTGAATTATGGGACGGGCGCGATCATGGCCGTGCCGCAACACGATGAGCGGGATCGGGAATTCGCCGAGAAATTCAAATTGCTAATTGTGGATGAACCGCTTTTGCCTAACGAAGAGGTAATTAAAAAAGTTGGCGGTCAGAAAAAAATTAATTATAAACTACGGGATTGGATATTTTCTCGCCAGCGTTATTGGGGAGAGCCGATTCCGATAATTAAATGTCCGAAATGCGGGAATATGGCGGTACCGGAAGAAGATCTGCCGGTAACTTTGCCGAAAGTAAAAAATTATGAACCGACCGGAGAGGCGGAGTCTCCTTTGGCTGGCATTGATAAGTGGGTGAAGGTGAAATGTCCGAAGTGTAGCGGGCCGGCAAAGCGCGAGACTAATACGATGCCGCAATGGGCCGGCTCCTGTTGGTACTACCTTCGCTATCTTGATCCGTCTAGTCGTA